>DATGJX010000118.1:0-8337 GCA_035294905.1 Vulcanimicrobiaceae bacterium
TGTAGGTTCTGGTGACGCGATCACTACGGTTTGCCGTGTTCTTGACTCTCGCCATCGCGTTATATGTTGCGGCGCTGAGCAACGCCGTCTACATCTTCGCGTCACCGCCGGATCTCGACTGGCACACACTGCTCAGAAAGACCGAGAGCGTCGTTGCCTTCATCATCGTCGGATTGTCGGCAGCGTGGTGGCTCGCAGGGCGCCGCAATCTGCCGCTCATCCTCATCATCGGAATGGCCGCATATAGCGCGTCGATCGAGATCGGTCAGTCGTTTACCGGCTCGCCCGAAAGTTGGCGGCTGCACATCTTCGATATCGCCTGCGGCGCGCTCGGCGGTTATATCGCGGCCCTTATCGCACAAGCTTTACCGTTGCGCGAGGGCTGAGCAGCGCCGGCCACGGGAGAGCCCCCCGGGCAGGGCCAAGTCTGGATGGTCCTATGATTTCGAGCGAACGGATCCCGTTGGTTGACGCGGCCGGCAACGAGCTGCGAGCGCTGCTTGCGCCCGTGACGCCCCAAGAGTTCGTGCACGAATATTGGGGCAAGAAGCCGCTCTACGTTAAGGGTTTCAAAGACAAATACAAAGGTTTCTTCGACGCAGCGATGTTCAGCCGCGCGCTCACCGCGCCCGGCGCAGTGGCGCCCGATTTCTTGCGCGCGAGCTTCGATCGCAAGACCGAAGCCGGAACATCCGCGATGCCGAACGTGCCGACCGAACATCGCTCGAGCGCTTTCCGCGCGAATCTCGATCAAGCCGTCGCCCTCTTCGATGCGGGTGCGACGCTCTGCGTCTCGCAGATCGAAACGCGCGCCGTTTCACTGGCACCCTTCGTCGCCGCGATCAAACGGCAGCTCGGCTATCCGTGCCGCGTTTCATTTAATGCATATCTTTCGCCGCCCGGCTCCGGATACAATTGGCATTTCGATAGCCGTATCGCCAGCACGCTGCAAATCGAAGGCACGAAGACGTGGCGCTTTTCGAATAAACCGGCGATGCCATGGCCACGCGCAAACGGCAGCATTCGCGCCGACGGCGTCGCGCAGTACGCCGATCCGAACGTCACCGCGCAGGAATGGGAACGTCTCGAACCGTTCGACGAGAAAGACACGACCGAAGTCTTGCTCGAACCGGGCGATCTACTGATTTTGCCGGCGGGAATTTGGCACGAAGCGTGCGGTGGAACCGGCGGTTCGCTCGCACTCAATCTTGCCTTCACGCCGATTCCGTACACGATGCTGATCGGTAGCGTACTCGACGCGCTGCTCACACCCGATCCGGAATGGCGCAGCCCCACGCCGCTTCTGCCAGGAGCAAATCCGGGCGAGCTCGATCCGCAAGGCGTCGCTACGATCTCGGCACAACTCGTGCGCGCAGCGGTGGCGCTCGAATCGTTGAGCGGCGATTCGGCAGCCGTCGTGCGCATCTGGCAATCTATGGTGCGCGCCGGAACTCCAGCCACCATGACTCCGCCCGTGTCACCTACGCCGGTCACGCCGACACAGCGCCTGCGCGTGAACGGCAGCGTCAATGCAATGTTGGCCGACAACGGAACGCGCTTGTTCCTCGCGGTCGGCGCGAACGGTTCGCTCGAGTTGACGGGTCCGGCCGTACAGTTCGTGCAGCTCATCCTCGCCGAACATGAATTCAACGCCGGCGACTGTCTGACGTGGAATGTGAACGGCGAGTCGTTCCAATGGAACGACGTTCAAACGTTGCTAACGAACCTCAAACGTGAGGACCTGATCCGCGAAATCTAGTGCAGACAGTCGACGACTGTCTCGATGCAGCTCTTGGTATCCTCGGGGTCTCGGACTTGCACGCAATCGGTCCCGGTCGATCGCACCGGATTGTCGTTGCCGCCCGGGAAGAGCGCATCGCCGAAAAACAGCATTTCGCTGAATTGAATCTTGAGCACATCGCGCAGCTTGCCCATGCCGTAGGCTTTGTCGATGCCCGGCAGCGTGACGTCGATCGAGGTTGTTCCCCCGAGCGCTACTGAGAATTCCGGAATCGTCTTGTCGAGAACCGCTTTGATCTTGTGACGCTTCGCAAAATCCGGGTCCCAGGTCTTCTTGGCATCGAGCGGCGCCTGCTGACCGAGCGCCGAGTACGTGATCTGCGTGCCGCGATCTTCGATTCGCTCGCCCCACGTTTCTTTGGGTTGGAAGCCCGTTTGCGCAACGGCTTGCTCGAGCGAGGAAACGATTTTCTTTTTCTGGTCCGGCGAGAGATCTTCCGAATAGAGCTTCTGCCACGTTCCGTTCTTATATTCGAAGAACTTCGTGCCGCATGTCGGCAAGAGATAGAAATTGTCCAGCTTGCCGCTTGACGGCAAGTGCCCGAGGACTTGCTTTTCGAATTGCGGCCAGTCGCCGCCGGAGATGATCGAAACCTTGGCGACGTTGGAGAGCGCGGCCAACAAGTTTGCCATCTCGTCGTCTAGCGCGGACTTGCTCTGCGCGAGCGTACCATCGAGATCGAAGACCACGAGCTTTTTCATGGGGAGTGCTTCTTTGCTCGCGAAGGTTGCCCTATGGACGACGCAGCCAAGATCATCGCAGACCTCGGCTTGATTCCACACCCAGAGGGCGGCTGGTACGCAGAGACATACCGCAGCGCGCTAACGATACATGCGCGCGGTACGCCGCGCAGTGCCTTGACCAATGTGTACTTCCTCCTCGACGGGACGACGTTCTCCGCATATCACCGGCTGGATGCCGATGAGACGTGGCATTTCTACCGCGGTGTCGATCTGACGGTCTCGATCATCGGTCCCGACGGCGTCTTTGAAGAACGCGTGTTAGGCCCCGCTGGTCCGTGGCAAACGACGGTCGTTGCCGGCTCGTTCTTTGCCGCAAGTCTCACGAATCAAACCGGCTACGCGCTCGTCGGCTGCAGCGTTGCGCCGGGATTCGAATTTGCCGGATTCGAGCTCGCGAAACGCGACGCGCTGATCGCACGTTTTCCGAAGCACGCAGACTCGATTCGCGCTTTGACGCGTCCCTGAGCTAGCGGCCGTAACGGCCGATAATTTGCGCGCGCGCCAGGACGTGCCCGCGCACGGCCGCCTCGACGGCCGGACCGTTTGGAATGCTCACACGCGGAACGTTGAGCGCATAAAGGGTGAAAACGTAGCGATGCGGCTTTCCCGGCGGCGGACACGGACCATCGTAGTTTTCGTTGCCGAAATCATTCTTTCCGAAAGTTCCGGCCGTCGTCGAAGCCGCCGCACCGGTTCCGGCAGCTAGGCCACGCGTCGTTGGAAGGATGTTGTAGGCAATCCAATGCCACCAACCGCCGGCGCGCGGCGCATCCGGATCGAAGACCGTCAGCACGAAGCTGCGCGTGCGGGCGGGTGCGCCCGACCACCGCAGCATCGGCGAAACATTTGCGCCGCCGCAATCGGTGTAGACGTTCTTCTTCGGCAGCGTCGCGTTCGGGACGAAGTCGGCTTGCAGACCCATCGCCAAGATCAAAGCCGCAATCATGCTATACCTCTCGCGGTCGGAGGGACTCGAACCCCCAACCTACAGGTTCGAAGCCTGGTGCTCTATCCAATTGAGCTACGACCGCGCGGACTATTCGTTATCCCTTTGGAGACGTGACATCCCTGGGGAAACTTCCCAATGTAATTAGGTTTCGTTGGTGTGTACTGTTGATAACGATCGCGGTCCCTGCATAGAACGCAATCAGCGCCGCCACGAATAAGAAATAGCCGCCTGCGTGTCCCAGCGCCGGCGACAGGCCCATGTATTGCAAACCCGGCAGCACATAGCCGGGAACCAGCGCCCATACGAGAGCCAGAAATGTCGGGTTTATGCGAATCGCTGCAAAGCCTAGCACCATCGAGATGTAGCCCATACACAAGAGTCCGACGCCGAGCAATAAGTCGTTGTCGGAATTCGCAGCAGGGATGACGCCGAGCGCCTTCATCCAGATGAAGACGGCGATCAGCGCGTTGTTGGCACCATTCGATCCGAACGCCGTCGCTGCAAACGTATTGCCTCTCGCGAGCGCAAAGAGGCCGGCGACGAATTGAGCACCGCCGGCAAAGATCAGGACAGCGGGAACCGCACCGATGAATGATGGGGTCGAAACAATGCCGCTCAAGACGAAGCCGAGCACGATCGTCCCGAGACCGAACCCAAAGAGACCGAGCGGCGCCGGATCGGCGATGACGACTTGATGCCGTTCTTCGATGCTATGCAGCTCGCCGGCCGTGAGGCTGGGCGATTCGACCGGACCGGCCTTGGTCCAAATCTCATTCAGGGTCTGCTTCACGGACCGGTGCATAGCTAGTGTCTTCCCAATAAGAACGCTGTTTTCTCTTGAGCCGCACGGGGAATCAAGCCACGAAAGGAGGCGCATACATGGCAGCCAAGCGCAAAAAAACATCAACCAAGCGCCGCAAGACGACGGCTCGCAAATGTTCGCCATCGGCCAGCGCCGATGTCGAGCAAGAGATGCACGAGTTTAAGCGGGGCGAAGCGCACTCCGGCCGCTCGGGCAAACTCGTCAAGAACCGAAAGCAAGCGGTCGCAATCGGTCTTTCAAAGGCTCGCCGTAAAGGCAAACGCGTCCCCGCCGCGCCTAGTAAAAGGAAGCGGAGTTAGGGTAAAAGACGCCTACGCGAACGTCAGTAGCGACTCAACGCAGTTTGCTAAGGAGGCAACATTGGCAGGCTTACTCTGGACCATCATCGTCGTACTCTTCGTCCTCTGGCTGATAGGCTTTGCCGTGCACTTTGCAGGCGGCCTGATCCACCTTCTCCTCGTCGTCGCACTCATACTCATCATCGTTAACCTGCTGAGCGGTCGACGCGCAGTCACCTAAGGCAACGATTAGAACGAATAGCGCCGTAGTCCCCCGTCCACGGGGATTACGGCGCCCGTGATATAGCGCGCGCGGGGTGATGCGAGAAAGCAAACGAGATTCGCAATGTCGTCAGGCCGGCCATACTCGCCGACCGGAATTTCGTGCTTCGACTGCCACTCGCGATACTCGGGCGTATAATTCCGCAAGATCTGTTCGCTCATGATGCGGCCCGGCGGAATGGAATTGACGGTGATGCCGAACTTGCCGACTTCGCGCGAGAGGCCTTTTGCCCACGCGTGCACCGCGGCTTTCGCGGCAAAGGCGGCGTTGAGACCTTCGGGTTCGGATTTCCCGGTGATGTTGATGATGCGTCCCCAACGGCGGTCGATCATCTGTGAGAGCAGCGCGGTCGTCAGCTGACGCTGACGGGTAAAGTTGAGCGTCATCGCTTCGACCCACTTCTCTTCGGGCGCATCGATTGGAAGCGGACGGCTGCCGCCCGCGCAATTGACGAGGATCTCGACGTGACCCATTCGTTCGAGCGCGCTCTTCGCAACATTATCCGCTCCATCTTCGTCCATGATGTCGCACGCGATGACGTGCGGGCGCATTCCGCCTGCGGATACGATCTCGTCCGCAAGCTCGTCCAGGAGCTGCGCGCGACGGGCCGCGATTGAAAGCGCCGCGCCTTCCGCAGCGAGCGCGAGTGCGATCCCACGCCCAATCCCGGTGCTTGCGCCCGTGACGAGCGCCGTGCGTCCTGCGATCTCGAGATTCATTAGTCTCCTTGTTCCGTAGCGAAGCGAACGAGTGCGGCGAGACGGAAAAATCCGTGCATGAATTTGCCGTACGGAAGCGTCACGAACAGACCGAAGACGATGGCGAGGTGCAGGATCAAAAGGATCCCCATCGCTGCCGTGCCGCGGAATACGAGCAGCAGCAGACCCGTCGCCGCCGTCGCAAAGAGAAAGGCCAGCAGCATCATCGAGCGCGCGCGTTCACCTTTGTCGCTCAATGCGGCGTCACGCTCGCGCAGCAACGAGAAGAGACCGGCGCATCCCACCAGCAGCGCAATTCCGCCGAGCGTCCCGAAGATCACCGGCAAGCTCGCAAATGGATAGGGCGCGCGCCACCCCAGGACATTGTCGTAGAACGCGGCGATGATCGTCGCTAAAAAGCACGACAAGAATCCGTAGAAGACAAGGTGATGGTAGATCCGCCGGACTTGCGCAGGCCGCTCGTGTTCCTCGATGCAGCCTTCTCCGCCGCCACCAAGGTTGACGAGGCGCAGCGCGTCGGACCATCCACGACGAATTGCGCCATAGTCCGCGCGCGCAACGCCGCGAATGGCTCCGTAGCGCGTGGCGAAAACCAATCCCATGCCGATCAGCGCCCACGCACCAGCGAAGAGAAACAGACGCACCATCTCATCGTGCGAAATCACGTCGTAGAACGCTCCGCCGGCGTGACGCGCGAAAAGCGTCGTCCAAGCCGTGTTTGCGAGCAATACGAGCAGTAGCAGCCCGGCCGATGCGATGCCGAGCATAAGGACGGTTTTCCGCCGCGGCAATTGATAGCTCGCTATACGAATCTGCGAGAGCGTCTGGGGGACGTTCACGCCGAACTCGTGCGGTGGAGCGTACTGACACGCCGGCAGACACGCACCGCAGTTGTGACAGAGATTCGCGAGATAGCCGAGGTCGGCGGGACCGAACTCCGTCCGCTTCTCCATGGCCGGAAAGACGGCGCAGTAGCCTTCGCAGTAGCGGCACGCATTGCAAATCGTCATGATGCGTTCGCCCTCGGCGGCGAACGAGGGCTCAAGCCATGACATTGCGCGCTGCTCCTACGCCTGCGATGCGTCCAAACGCCGTGCCGATCGTCAACCCGATGCCGCCGAGATAACCTTTGCGCAAAATGTTGCCGGCCATGATCTCGCCGGCCGCAAAGACGTTGGGCGACGGCTTGTCATCTTGCATCAAAACTTGCGCGTGCTCGTTGACCTTCACGCCCAGGTACGTAAACGTTATCCCAGGACGGAGCGGATAGCCCCAAAACGGCGCCGCGTCCAACGCGCGCGCCCAATGCGATTTCGGCGGCGCGATTCCGCTCGTCGCGCAATCGTCGAGAATCTTGTGGTCGTACGTTCCCGGTCGCACGGCTGCGTTATACTCGTGCACGGTTTGCGCCAGCGCCTCCGGATCGAGGTCGAGCTTGGCCGCCAGTTCCGCGATCGAATCGGCGACGATCGGCGGAAAAACCGACGGCATGAATTTCCCCTGTGCCTTGGCGTCGACGATCGAGTAGGCGATTTGATCGGGTTGCTGTGCGATCAGCCGTCCCCAAATAGCATAGCGTTTCGGCCACAGATCTTCGCCCTCGTCGTAAAAGCGTTGCCCGTGCTTGTTGACGACGATGCCGAGCGTGATCGAGTCGAGCCGCGTGACGATCCCGCCGTCGAACTTCGGCGAGCGCGCGTCGATTGCGATCGCGTGGCACTGTGTCGGATCGCCGATCATTTGCGCGCCGCCGTCGATCAATTCGCGTAACACCCAGCCCATGTTGTAGGGCGTCCCGCGTACGAGAAAATTGTCGGCCGCCGGACCCCAAGCTTCCCGAAGCCAACGCAGATTCGATTCGAACCCGCCGGCAGCCGCGACCAGGACGCGCGCCTCGACACGATGCATCGCAGCGTTCTGCGCGTACGAGGCCGCAACGAAGCGCCCATCCGACATCTCGAGCTTGCGCACGTCCGCTTCGTAGATGATGCGCACGCCGAGCCGTTCTGCGGCGCGATAGTACGCGTTCATGAGCGCCTTCCCGCCACCGAGAAAGAATGCATTGGTACGCGAAAGTTGCAGCGTCCCACTCAGCGCGGGCTGAAAGTGCGCGCCTTGCGCCGCCATCCAGGCACGCACGTCGGACGACGAGCGTATCGTCAGCCGCGCGAGCTGCTCGTCGGTGTCGCCGCCCGTGACGCGCAGCAAATCCTCGAAGTATTCGCTTTCCGGATACGCATCCGTAAGCACGTCGACGGGCGCGTCGTGCATGCAGCGTATGTTGCGCGTGTGGCGGCTGTTACCGCCGCGAAAATCCTTCGGCGCGCACTCGAGCAGCAAGACGCGCGCACCCAATTGCGCAGCAGAAATTGCCGCGCAGAGCGCGGCGTTGCCGCCGCCGATAACGAGGACGTCTTCCAATGTTAGTGGACGAGAAAGGGCATCTCACGACGGACGTGTCCGTCGATCGCAACGTTGACGGAGTACAGGCCCTTCGTCGGCACGATGAAACCGCTCAGATCCGCGGGAAACGCGTGGCGGTAGCGCAGACCCGGGACGTAATTGAGCGGACGCGTGATCTCCCAGTTGATTGTGAAGACGCCGAGGCTATTGCCGTCTTCTTCAACGAGCTCGCCTGTGACGACGGCGGTTTTCCCGAAATCGGTGCCGTCCGCCGAGATCACCAGGCCGCAATTTGCTTTGAGCGCCCAGGGGAACGGCCCATCCGCTGCTACCGCATT
>DATGJX010000119.1:0-14159 GCA_035294905.1 Vulcanimicrobiaceae bacterium
GTCGATCGTGGAATTGTTACCGGCAAGCGCGTATACGCCGGCAACGATCGGTGCGGCGACGCTCGTTCCGCCGTACACGAGCCATCCGGCATCGCCTGAAAGATATGTGTCGTATACCGCAACGCCGGTGTTCGGATCCGCTACCGCGGCGACGTCTGCCACCGTCCGGTTTTGACAGCCGGTGTCGTGCTGCCACGCGGGTTTTGCGCTGTAGATGCTGCAGCCGCTTCCGGTAAACGACCAAGCGGTTTCGGTGAAGCCGCGCGCGCTTAGCAGAGCGCGGTTGAGCGTCGTTCCGCCGACGGCCGTGACGTATGGTGATGAAGCCGGCCAGCCGACGCCGAAGCCGCTGTCGCCCGCACCCGCGACGATGGGAACGCCCGGATGATTCAACACTGAATCGTACGCGCTGAAAGACGATTGCTCCACGGCCGTGTAGCTGTTGCTGACAACCGTTGCACCGCTCGCAATGGCCGTTTGCAGCGCCTGCATCAAATCGCCGACTGCCGATGAATTCGCTTCAACCAGCAAAAGGCGGCAATGCGGACAGACTGCCGAGGCCATGTCCAGATCGATGGACGCCTCTTGAGCCCAAGTCTGATCGGGCGCGGGCAACGGAGCGGGCGCGGATTGCCCGATTTTACGGAAGCAACCGCTCGCAGTCGAGCAGGTGCCCAGGTTGAAGCGCGAGCGGTAGACGGCGAGATCCGCTTCGGCCTTCGGGTCGTCGTAAGCCACGACGATGCCGATGGTTTGGCCGTAACCGGCACTGGAAGAGGGCAGGGAGTAGGCTTTTTGGATGTCCGCGGGGTGATAGCCGGGCACCGACCCGAGCAGCCCAAGCACCGAATCCAGCACGCCCGTCACACTGAGATTGCGGATTGCGCCGCAATCCGCTTGCGATAGGTCCGTTATCGAGCAGACGGGCAGCAAGTTCGTAACTGCGTCGAGGACGGGACTCAGGAGTCCGCCGAGCAGCGGCGCGGGCGTCGGGCTGGGACTTCCAATGGGTATCGCATGCATCGTTTGCGGAGCCCGGTCGCTGCCGGCCGGCACCAACGAGCCGGTTTGAGAAGCACATGCTGACACAGCCAGCGCAATCATGAGGGCCGGCAAGAAACGCAAACGTCATGGGAACATTAAATCACTCCCCCTAGAACTTATCTCAAACTGAACCCGGCCTTAACAGTATAGGTCTTTTCGGTCGCCTGTGGTATGAGCCGTTAGGCTCCAGCTTGCAGGCTGCCCCCGCCCGAGACAATGGCGATCAACGCGTCGGCGATTTCCGGGTCGAACTGGGTTCCGCGATGCCGTTCGAGCTCGGCGAGCGCAACCGAAGGCGGAATCGGGCGGCGGTACGGGCGGCGGCCGATCATCGCATTGAACGAATCGGCCACGGCCACGAGCCGTGCAACGCGCGGGATCTCGGATCCGCGCATGCCGTCGGGGTAGCCTCTACCGTCCAGACGCTCGTGGTGATTGCGCACGGCAACGGAAAGATATCTCAGCTCGGGTATGCGCCGCACGATGCCCTCACCGGCAGCTGCATGCGCCCGCATGACTCGCCATTCTTCGGACGTCAGAGCGCGCGGCGCGTTCAGAATTTCCCGCGGAGTGTAAATCTTGCCGATGTCGTGGATCAAACCGCTTCGCGCTGCGTGCACGACTTCACCGGGTTCGAAACCAAGAAGCCGAGCAAGGCGGGCGCACCACGACGCAACGGCACGCGAGTGTTCCGCGGTCAACGGGTCCGCCGAGTCGAGTTTCGTGATGAGGCCGTTGATGGCCGCGTCCACTTCATCGATCAATTCCATGTTCGTCGCGTCGCTGCGTCTGTGTGAACGCAGCGCGACTTTGCGAAGCACTTCATCCAGCGCCGGCAAATCCGAAACGCGTTTGGCATCGCCGTAGCCGCGCCGCGCGAGAAATGCCTCCAGTGCCCTCGGCACGAGCGAAATCACCGTTCGAAGCGTCTCCGTGTAGTCGTGGCGCTCCGCAAAGGATTCCATCCATGACTGCAGCGCACGAACGTCGCGATCGCAAAGATACTCGGCAATGCGTTCCGCAATCAATTGAACGGCTGCGTGAATCTCCAGCGTTTGCTCGTGCGGCAACGTGGCCATGCCGAGCAATTCGGCGGCGAATTCGTCCGGGTCGTTTTGAAGATACGCAGCTGCATCGACGACGCGCGTGTGCCGTCCGGCCGGCCGCGGCAATGCAAGGAGCGCCCGTGCAATCCCGCCGCCGTCGCATGCTGCAAGGTCGGTCATCGCGGAGTCGAGCGCGCTGCCGTTGCGATCTCCTCGCATCGACCGCACGCACTCCGAAACGGCATCGCAGAGCGCACGTATTCGGCGGCTCGGCGCATTGGACGCCGAAACGCCCAGCAGATTGAGCGCCGTTCCATGGCGCCCCAGTAAACCAAGTGCGCAAGCAGCAAGAATCTTCGCTCGATGCGCGCGCACCGTCGAGGAGCCTTCGTCGGACAACGCTAGACGCACGGCGTGCAGAGCCGAGCGCGCAACGTTGCGTTCACCGCAAGCTGCCGAGTAGACCGCAACTTCGGACCAGCGCAGCGCGGAGCGATCGCGTTCTATTTGCTGCGGCGCACTCGGAAGCAGAAGGCGATATGCCTCTTCGAAACGCCGCTCCCACGCGAGTTGCAAGGAACGCGGAGGCAATAGCCCTTCGGTCGTGTCGAGTTCTTCGTATTGCACGTCGAAGAATTGCAGCGCTTTGGTCAGTTCTTCGACGGCGGTCGCGTTTCCACGCTCCGCTTCCAACTCCAGGCGCCCTACCAGCGAGTAAAACTGCATACGATGGTTGCCCGACTTCGCGGCATTTTCAGCAAAACTGGCAAGATACTCGAGGCACGCGCGCGGATCGTCTTCGTCCGCGGCGGCCGCGTACAACGTACTATATGCCGCGCAGGCCATCTGAAACTGCGATGATTCCTCCGCCAGCTGCGCGCCGCGCAAAGCGACCTCTTTAGCGCGCTCCCGATGTCCCGAATACAACAACACGTATGCGGCCCGAACATCGAGCGGCACCAATACGCGAGGATCGTCGATGCGGGCGAGATGCAATGCATCGCGAATGCAGCCGTTTGCGCGAGCGGCATCTCCGGCTTGCATGTACGCTGACGCCAAAGCGGATACTATCCCGATCCGCAGTGGGAGCGGGAGTTGCGTATCATATGCGTGCGGAGCGAGCAATTCGACCGCCGCTCTTCGCCGCTGCAGCATCTCCGAACCACAGCGGTACGCGATTTCCGCGCGCATGGCCCCGTGCGTACGATCCATCGCCGTCGAAAACCAGGCATCGGACGTATCGAATCGCCCGGCCCGCGATTCAAAAATCGCACTGAGCGCAAGCGTCTGCGCACTCCAGGCCACCGACGGCGCGCCGAGAGCGCCGAGCGCCGCGCGTACGGAGAAATCGTCGCCGTTTTGGACCATCTCCAGGCCGTAGCGGTCGAGAATTCGGGTGATCTCGGAACGAAGATCGTATTTCGTCGCAATCCGCAGCGCCTGCTCGATGCGTCCGAGTTCCTCCAACGCCGACACGGTAATCGTGAGCACGGCGTGAAAACCCACTGTTCCGCGCGCGCGCAAAAGCTCTTGAACGTGTTGCGCAAAGCGGTCGTGATACTGGCGAACGCCGCGGCTCTGCGCAAAGATGAGATCTCCACACGACGACAGCGCCGAGAGGATCTCGGCCGCATCGCCAAACCCGGCGGCGCGGCAAAGTTCGTCGTCGAGTTGCGGCAGCATACACGTCGTAAACAAAAACTCACGCTCGCGCTCCGTGCGTTCCGAGAGTATCCGCTCGGCGAGCGCTCCGAACAAGTCTGCGCCGGCTTCGACGAGCCTGCGTTCGCCGTTCAACCCCATGCCCACCGCGAATGCTACGCCCGTCGGCCATCCTTCGGTGCGCTCGAAGACGCCGGCGGCTTCACGCATCGTGTATTTTCGGCCCCAGAGCTGCGCCGCAAGCGCGATCTCCTCTTCGGTGAAGCGCAGCGCATCCGCGTCGATGGGCACATCCATGCGGCATTCGGCCATCCAGCGCGGCACCGGCAAATCGAACTCCGTACGCATCGAGAAAACCCAGCGAATTCCAGGCGAACTCAGCTCGACCAGACGCGCCAATAAACGTTCGACGAGATCGCTGCCCGAAACGTAGTGCAGTTGATCGAGCGCGATCGTCAGCTTTCGGTCAGCGAGATGCGAGTGAAGCCAGCGCGCGAGATGTTCGGCCGGTGCTTTTGCCTCGGCGGCGCGATCCCACGCGGCGGAGAGCGAAAGGCGAACGGAGGGAGTGGCGGAATCGAGCGCATTGGCAAGGCCGCGCAAGAAAGCCCAAGGGCCGTCGACGTCCTGGGTCAAGGCGTAGGAAACCGTGTCGCCTTCGAGAGATTGCTCCAAGGCGATCGATTTACCGAAACCCGCCGGCGCGCGCAGCACGGTAACCGGAAGTCTTAACGCTTCGCGTACCCGGCTTCGGACCCGTTCGCGCGGTATGGTCCGAATCACGACGGGTTTTACTTCCTGTCGCTCAACCGGCCGGCCTACATCGCTCCGTTAAGATTGAAACGCGGCGTCTCAAGGCCCGGGTGCGACGATTACGCGGGCAAAATGATCGAGGCGGATCCACTTATGCACCGCCGCCTGCACTTGCTGCGGCGTCAAGCGAAGCAGCTTGCCCCAAAACGCATCTTGATCAGCGATGGACAAGCCGGCTTTCGCCCCCGCGAGGATATCGCCCGCGATACCGCCGTAGCTGTCGAGGGGCAATACGCGCTCCGCGAGCAGCAACGCTTTGGCACGCTGCAACTCGATATCCGGAACGGCTCGCTCGCCCAGGCGCCGGATCTCCGCGATTGCCGAGGCTTGCGCGCGGGCGACGTTCTTCGGGTCCGAAGCAAAATCGATGGAAAACGTCGAGGTGTTCTCGCCTACGCTCAGCGTCGAGTCGGCGTCGTACACGTAGCCGTGTTCGGTTCGCAGATCGCGGAACAGCAGCGAGCCGGTGCCTTCGTCGGAAAGCATCGTATTTGCAAGTTCGAGTGCTATCGCGTCCTCCTGACCGCTATGCACGTCGATGATTTGCGTGAGCGTCACTTCGGAGTGCGTGCTCGTTGCCGAATCCACCGTGACGGACTTTGTGCTGCTTGCCTTGACGTGCGGATACTCGAACGACGGCGCAGTGCTCTTGGGCGCGCGCCATGCCCCGAAATACCGCTCGACCGTCGCTTCGGCTTGATCCGGCGTGATGTCGCCGACAACCGCGATCGTCGTCAGGTCGGGACGATACGCGAAATGATACCAGTGCGCGACGTCGCTCGGCGCAATCGCGGCGACGGTTTGTGCGGTCGGTCTGCGGCGGCGCGGATCGCCGGGCGGATAGAGCGCGTTGGTTTGCGCGATATCGGCAAGCGTGCCGGGCTCGTGTTCCACCGCGGCTAGGCTGCGTGCCAGGTTTCGCTGCATCACGTCAAACGCTTGCGACGGAAACGCCGGATGCAGCATGCCGTCCGCGAGCAATTGCACGGCGCGATCGAAATTCTTCGACTGCACCGTCACGCCAAACGAGGAGCCGAGTTTGACGTTCGCGGCGATCGCGTCGACCTGCGCGTCGTATTCGGTGCGCCCGTACGTCGTGGTGCCGAACGGAAACAGCGCCTGCGTGAGCTGCGCGACGCCGTCTTTCCCGCGTGGCTCATACAAATCCGGAGACGTCTGCACGTACCCGCGCAGCACGACGATGGGCGAGAGATGTTCCGGGCGCACGGTAAGCGTCAACCCATTGCGAAGCCGCAACGTGCGCACGGCGCGATCGCTTTGCGGCACGCGCAGCGGCGCGTCAAAATAGGAAACGGCCCATTGCGGAAGCGGCTCTTCCTTGTCGGGCGTAACCTTCACGTTTTCCGTCGCGGCGTTCGCGTCGGCGTGAGGGACGGAAGCGCCGGCTTTGGGCGTCATCAGCACCGTGAGCTCGTTCTTCGGATCCATGTACGTGCGCAGAACGCGATTCACGTCGGCCGGCGTCACGCTTTGCAGATTGGCATACACGGCGTCGGGCGATCGCTCGCCCAGCGCCAGAGAGTCCGCCCAGCTGAACGCCAGCCCCGATATCGACGCCTGCTGATAGTCCTGGGTGCTCAGCAAGCTCGCTTTGGCGGCAGCCACCAAATCCGGCGGCACGCCGTTACTCCGATACGAATCGAGAGCCGCCTCGACGTCACTTTTTATGCTCGCCGGCGAACTCGACGGCAAGCCGGCTGCGGCAACGACCATCACGCCGACGTCGGGATACGCCGACGAGAACGCAAACGCACCGAGCACTTTTCCTTGTACTTGCAAATCAGTCAGCGTCCCGCGGCTGTTTTGCAGCACGGCAGCGAGCACGACGCTCGCAGCAAAATCGTTGGACCGCAGATCGGGAAAGCGATAGACCGATGCGGCAACCGGCACCGGCATCTCCACGACGGTGTCGCTCAGCGTGCTCGCTGCCATGGGCGGTACGGTATAACTCTTGTGCGCCGGCAGCGGTACCGAAGGAATCGGATCGAAGTCGCGATGGATTTCGGCAAGGACTTCGGCTGCGTCGATATCGCCCGCGACCACGAGTGTCGCATTGTTCGGGTGGTACCAAGCGTGATAGAACGCGGCGATATCGCTCGCGTGCATCTTGTCGAAGCTCGCAATCGTTCCGACGCCGTCCTGCGCATACGGCGTATTGCCGAAGAACGCGCGGCTGAGTTTCCTGTCGAGCGCGGCGCCAGGCACGCTTTGATGCGCGCGCACTTCCTGCTCGATCGCGCTTCGCTCGGTCTTCCAGTCGGCTTCGCGATCGAGCGCGCCCGTCATGCGATCGGCCTCCAGGCGCAACGCCAATCCGGTATACGCCGAGGGAATTTTGAAGTAGTAGGTCGTCGAGACGTTGCTGGTCTGCGCGTTGTAGTCGGCACCAGCTCGCGCCGCCATCTCGGCAAACTGCGTTGCCGAAACGTCCGCGGTCCCTCGAAACATCATGTGCTCGGTTGCATGTGCGAGACCGGGCATCGTATCGTCGTCGGATCCCGCGCCGTAGGTCATCACGGTAGTGGTCACGGGAGCGAGTTTGTTCGTCAGCAGCACGACGCGCATGCCGTTTGCGAGCGTGGCTTGCAAAATCCCGGACGAAGCCGCCGGAACATTTTGAGCAGCCGCGCACTGCGGGAATACGAAAACGCCGGCCATCACACCGGCGAGGATCCGTCCTATCATGCAATCAATTTGATGAACGGCTCGATATCTTCCTCGTCGATCTCTACGCCGACCCCGCGTTTGTGGTAGCGGATGTCGTGAAAGTCCGATCCTCCGGTCATAACCAGATTGAAACGGCGCGCTCTCTCGCGGAAATAGTGGACCTGCATCGGTTCGTGCGTCGGGTAGAATACCTCCAACCCTTGCAAGCCATGCTCGACGAGTTCGTCGATGACGCTATAGTCTTTGAGCCGTCCGGGATGCGCGAGCACGGGAACGCCGCCTGATTCGAGGATTACGGCGATCGCCTCGTGCGGCGTGATGTGCGTGGACGGCACATACCCCGGCGTACCGCGCCGAAGGAATGAACGGAATGCCGTCTCGATGTCGGGCGCTATGCCCAAACGAATCAGCGCCTTGCCGACGTGCGGCCGTCCCAGCGATGCGCTTTCGAGCGCTTCCGCCTGTACGTCGTCCATCGTGATATCGTAGCCGGCGGCGCGAAGTTGTTCGACGATGCGGCCGACGCGCGCGCGGCGCGCAGAGCGGTTTGCCTCGAGCACCTGTGTAAGCGGCGAGGGGTCCAGCGGGAGCCGATAGCCGAGAATGTGCACTTCGCCGTCGCGGTACGTCGTGTTGATCTCGATTCCGGTGACGTTGCGCACGTGCGCCGGCGCTTCGAATTGCCCGTACGCCTTGATGCTGTCGTGATCGGTGATCGAAAAAGCGCGCACGCCGCGCTGTGTCATGAAGTCACAGAGCTGCGAGGGCGTGAGGGTGCCGTCGCTCTCACACGTGTGCGAGTGGAAGTCTACCAGCAACCTAAAGTGTCACCCTGAGCTTGCCGAAGGGTCAGCGTGACAGCTAGGAGAGGGAGTGGCGATCGATGGCCAGCGAAATTCCCGTGCGTTCGTTCCCGTTGATTTCGACATCTATAAAGGAAGGCACGCAGGTCAAATCGATTTCGCTTGCCCGCAGATAGCTGCGCGCGATGGCAACCGCTTTGATGGCCTGGTTGATCGCTCCCGCTCCAACCGCCTGAAGTTCGGCGGCTTCCCGCTCCCGCAATACCGCTGCCAGCGCGCCCGCAACCGAATTCGGATTGCTCTTCGCCGAGACCTTAAGGATGCTTGTGGTGACGTGCTTTGCCGGATCGTCTATCATGGTACGCCTCGCTGGAAGATGCGCTTGATTTCCTTCGCGCGGCCGGTCTCCACATCGATTGTAACGATTGCGGCGCAAAATTGCTTGGTCCCAGCCTTTTGCACCGAAAAACGTTCCGAGAAGCCGGTTGTGAATCTATCCAGGACTGGCCCCGTTTCCATGCCGATGACGCCATCGGTGGGGCCGGTCATGCCGACGTCCGTCACGTACGCCGTACCGCCCGGCAAAATTTGCTCATCTGCCGTTTGAACGTGCGTGTGAGTACCGTAGATTGCCGAGACTCTTCCGTCAAGATACCGCCCCATAGCCACCTTCTCACTGGTAGCCTCCGCGTGCACGTCGACGACGATAATCTTGGTCCGATCGGTCAATTCTTGTACCGCGGCCTCCGCAGCGCGGAACGGATCGTCGATGGGCGGCATGAAGGTGCGGCCCATCACGTTGAGCACGCCGACAGTTGTGCCATTTGCACTAATGTAGCCGATGCCGCGCCCGGGGACACCCGGCGGATAGTTCACCGGGCGTATGACTCGATCGCTCGCGTCCAGGTACGGGCGAAAATCGCGCTTGTCGAAGATGTGGTTTCCGCTGGTGATGAAGTCGATGCCGGTACCGAACATTTCATCGGCGGTCTGCGCCGTCAAGCCGAAACCGCCCGCGGCGTTCTCACCGTTGGCGATGCATATATCGACGTGGTACTGGTCGCGTACGAGTGGGACGCACCGTTTGAGCGTTTCTCGCCCGGGTGATCCCACGACGTCCCCGATAAGGAGGAGCGTGACTGTGCTAGCTATCTGCGGGCCGACGCTTTCGCTTTCTTTTGTGATTTCAAAAAGTATACCAGAACGCGCTTTTCTTCGCGGAACCCGACCAAGCTTTTCGACTGAGCCGGGTCGCGCAGCGCTTCGATTGCGCACTCGGCGAGCTCTTCTTGAAATGCCGGATCCTCGTCGGGGTGATCGTCGGGAACCGGATTGCGAACGAGCGCACTCCCGAAGCGGTCGGTGAGGAAGCTGGTAAGCATTGCGAGTTCGTCTTTGGTGAACGTTTCGAGATCGCGCGTGACGTGCACGAAACTCAGCGCGCGATCGGACTCGCACTCCACGCTGACGTGGCCGCTGTCGCCGATCAATGCGAGGAAGCCGTCGACGTGCGTTTCGATCTCCTCGACCACCGCTCGCTGCGTGCGGCGATCGAGCCGTGACGCAACCGCGTACGTGAAGCGCACCGTGCCTTCGCCGGGGGTACTGCGAATCGACGCGATCTCCGGGTAGCGCACGAGAAGTGCGCAAACCAGACTCACGGTATCGCTGTTTTCGGCGGGCAACCGGGTATTCATGACGCTTCCAAGACTCTTTCCGACAAAAGCGGCTTTCGGGCCCCCCTATTCGGGGTTGGGGTCGCGTCTATTAGACGCCGGCTCAAGACCACCCCTTGTCCTTTCACGACATTAGAACCGCGGCACTAGGGCCGGGGTTCCGGCCCGAAGGTCCCTGCGGCGGCTCCCCCGCCGCACCTCCATTCCGGCGCCTGCTCTCACCTACGATGAGGCCACACTTTGACGCTGGGAGAGACTTGATGCGAGGCCGCCTGCTGTCGTTTGCCGCAATAACCGGGCTCGCGGTGCTGGCCGCTTGCGGAGGCGGAGGAGGCGGTTCGACTCCCGCTGTCCCGCCGGCCAACCCAGGCGGTGCGCCGACGGCCGCTCCGACTTCCGCTCCGACAGCCGGGCCAACTTCCAAGCCGAGCAGTACACCCACGTCTGGTCCGACCGCTCCGCCGTCGAGCCCGGCCCCGGTACCGACGCAGTCGCCCAAGCCGACGCCAACGCCCATTGTGACGCCGACGCCGATTCCGACGCCCACACCGAATCCAACGGGAACGCCTTACTCGACGACCGGAGTCTGGATGATCGCCGGCGAGGGCGCGACGCCGAAACCCGGCTCGCTCGACAACGGCTTCGTGACGAGCAATAAAGATTGGGACACCCGTCAAGGCGATTATGACGGCGACTTGATGCCGAGCGATCCCGGTGCAATTCCCGGGGTGGGTGGTGGACAGGGCCCGCTGGGCAGCAGCGTGGACGGCATCTCGTGCGACTCGACGATGTCCAACAATTATCACGTCCACGCGTTCGTCGGGCTCTATTACAACGGACAGATCGTCGTCATCCCCGATGCCATCGGCATCTTTCTCGCCGCGGGCGACATGACCGATCCGAATTCGCCGTACTGGCCGAATCAAGAACTCGAAGCCGGAACGTCGAGCACGCCGGGATGCTTCTATCACATCCATACGCACGACGACACCGGGATGGTGCATCTGGAAGATCCGGATCCATCCGGCACACCGATAACGCAGTCACTCTTTACGGTCGGAAATCTTCTCGACATTTGGGGCGTCGAGGTAACCGCTTCACAATTCGGACCTTTCAACGGCTTGGTAAGCGTCTACACTTCCGGGCAAACGTACCGCGGCGGCTGCGCCGGCGTGCAGGCGACGCCGTGGCAATGCCAAGTCGGAGACGGCGAGTACACGCAATGGAGCGGCGATCCGCACGACATTCCGCTCTATTCGCATGAAGTCGTCTGGTTCGAGGTGGGAACAAACAATCCGGATGCGCAGCACCTTCCCGGTGTGAGCTTCGCAACCGAATATTAGAGGAGGCGCGTTTGGAGTGCGTACCCACCGATCTTCGTTTATCATCGTCGCCGCGCTTGCGGTGCTTGCCGCGTGCGGGCAACACCAATCGAGTTCGCTGCCTGCTTCCGAATCTCAACACACGACGAATGCGGTGCCCGCCCTCGCGCCGGCGGCATCGCCGACGCCGTTTGCCTATTCCTAGAGAGTTGCAGGCGAAGGCAAGATCAACGGTGCCGACGACATGTTCAAAGCCACCAACACGGACGTCGACACCAAACCAAGCGCGGGGACGTACGACGGCGATCTTGCCGCGACGGATCCTGGCGCGCGCGCAGGCGGCGGCGGGCAAGGACCGACGGGAAACGTCATCGACGGCGTCCCGTGCAACACGACGATGCCGAACACGTACCACGTTCACGCGTTCGTAGGCGTGTACGTCAACGGCAAGGAGTTAGCCGTGCCGGATGCGATCGGCATGGATCACGCGCTGGGCGACATGTACGACAAGTATTCCGGCTGGTACAACGAAGAGATCTATGCGACGTGTTTCTACCATATTCACACGCACGACGCGAGCGGTCTGGTTCACATGGAAACCTCGCAGAACGCCCCGATCACCAAACCGCTCTTCAATCTGGGCCAATTCTTCGATCTTTGGGGCATCAACGTGACCGCATCGCAGTTCGGTCCGTATTCCGGTACCGTAACGGTGTACACGTCGCTGAATTCCGCGACGGTTCCGTGTCATACCACCGCGCAGTGCGAAGTAGGCGCAAACCAGTACAGGCTTTGGACCGAAAGTCCGCGCGTAATGCCGCTCTATTCCCACGAGGCAATCTGGATTGAGGTCGGCACCGGCAATCCCGATAGCGCCCATCTCCCCGGCGTGGCATTCGCTATTCAGCAGTAACGTCACGGGGGCACGGCGACGAAGTGCCGAATAGGCTCGACGTCGTGAGGCGCCCTCTACCGGTTTGGATAGCTGCAGTCGTGCCGGCCACCCTGGCCGGTCACGGCTTGGCATATGCCATCGCGGGCAGAAGCACCGCCGACCCCCATCACGCGTGGGTGGCACCAGCACTGGAATGCTCGCTCGCCGTGCTCGCCGCCTTGTCTTGCATGATGCTCGCGGATGCGCTGCTCAAAGCCGGCATCCTCATACACACCGCGGCCGAGCGCTCGACGATTGAACTTTTCCCGCGTCTGGCCGTAGCCCAGCTCGCAATGTTCGCTGCGATGGAACGCCTTGAAGGCACGCACGCAGGCCCGCTCGGCTGCGCGGTGCAAATAATCGTCGCGCTTTGCGTTGCGTACGGGCTTTCGCTGTTCTCGCGATTGCTCGTGCGCTGCATCACCGGCGCGCAAGCCGCTTCACGGTATCTCCAGCGCTTGCTGGATGATTGCACGGCGCGTTTCGTTTCGCGCCGTCCTTACTCCACTGCGCACGCCCTGGCCGTTCGCGCCGGCACCGCGCGCTTTCAACGACCGCCACCGATTGGCTAGCCGTCCAGCTCCTTTTGCAGTTCGGCTCTAGTTCAATCGGAGGTTTCTTTCTTGAGATACGTGCTCGTGGGTGCGCGCATCGCATGCACGCTCGCTCTCGCAGTTTTGGGATTATCGGCGAAGGCCCAGGCAGTTCCGGTCTTTGCCAACGGTCAAGGCGTTTCGTGCGAAACGTGTCACACGACGTTCCCGGGGATGACGCGCTACGGCATGATGGTCATGATGTCGAACTTCCAGATTTTGAACCGGCATCTGCAGGACAACGCGCTGCCCATCTCCGCGCGAATCTACATTCAAAGTATTTTGGCGAATAAGGATCATCCCGGAAGCACGCAGCTCTGGGATTTGTCGCTGCTGGCCGGCGGTTTCTTCGGCCGTAATTTCACGTGGTACACCGAGCAGCACGTCGTCGATTCGGGCGTCATCGGCGCAACCGAGCAATCCTGGGTGTCCTGGAATGGCCTACTGCACGGCACCAACTCGATACAGGTCGGAAAGTTCCACACGCCGTTTCCGTTCATGCCGGCGCACGCATGGACGATTAGCCCGTACCTGCTGGCCGCGCAAACGACCGGACAAAACGACTTCAATCCCAACGATGCGCGCTGGGGCGTCGCCTTCAACGGCATGTCGAACGAGTTCATGTACAATTTGTCCTGGCTCACCGGCAGCGGACCCGTGCAGGACGCGCTCGATTACGATCAGACCGTCAATCCGCGCACCATCGACTTGAACGTGTCGTACGGCGGCATGTCGATACCGTGGAGCGTCGGCTTGGTCGGCATTCGCGGCTGGTCGCCGCTGCACGATCAGGCGACGAATCAGTTTCTCGGAACGAACGATTTTTCACGCGAAGGCCTGTATTTCGGCTATCAGACGAACGCGTGGCATTACCAAACGATGTACTACCACGGGTTCGATGCGAATCCCGGCGTCGGCGAATACGACGTCCCGCTGAACGGCTTCTTCTTCGAAGCGGAACGCGACCTCGATTGGCAGAATCACCTTCTGCTGCGCTACGACGTCGCATCAAGCGACACGTTGACGCGTCAAGTCGTCGTCGATCTTTCGCACAACATCCTGCCGAACTTGGCAGTCATCGGTGAAGTTGCCGGCTACCCCAATGCAAGGCCGCAGTTCGGCTTCCAAATCGCATACGCAGGGCCGTATCAATTCGGTAAACGGTATCTTTCGAATTTGCACGTCGCTTCAGCCCACCCAAGCGTTGTCGCGATCACCGCGTCCCCTGCACCCGCTGCCGCAGCCTCGGCCATTGCCTCGGCTGCATCGCCGTCTCCGGCCGCATCCGATTCGACTGCGCCGTCAAGCGGCGACGCAAACGCGGGCGCGAAGCTTGTGCAAGCAAACGGCTGCGCAGGTTGCCATGGCGCGAGCTTGATGGGCGGCTCCGTCGGCCCAAAACTGTACGGTATCGAGCATCAGCTCAGCGCCGATCAAATCTCGGACTTCATCGTTCATCCGCGCCCGCCGATGCCGAACTTCGGCTTCAGCCCGCAGCAAGTGAACGACGTCGTCGCATATCTGTCGAGTCTGGACGGCGGTGCAAACTCCAGCGCCCCGGTCGTGACGCTCTCGCCG
>DATGJX010000120.1:0-4570 GCA_035294905.1 Vulcanimicrobiaceae bacterium
GCGCTGCTTGTGTCGGGCGCTGTTGCGCTGGGCGCTGTTGCATTTGCGGCGGTGCCGGACGTGGCGTCGCCATAGCCGGTCGTGGTGCCGCCGGTGCCACTGTCGGTCGTTGTTGTGCCGGCGCTGCTGCCGGGCGCACGACGGCGTGTTGCGCGGCGGCGCGATCCTGCGTCGTTACGGCCGGACCCGTCGGCTTTGCGGCAGCGGTGAAGGGGTGAACCGCAGCCGTCACCGGAGGTGCGCCGTGATTTACAGTCGAGAGCAGTGTACGATCGGCGGCCGCATAGTGCATGTGCTGCACTTGCACGGACGTCATTGGTAGGCGGCGCTGGCTCGCATACGAACTTTGTGTCGCTGTCGGACGCGCCGCGATCCCGTGCGGGCCACCGTTGTAGCTGACGCGGTTGCCAGTGTTGTTGTTGACGGCTGAATCAGTGTAGACGTTGCGAACGTTCGTTTCGTTCACGTGCAGAACAGCGGTGTTGTACTGGAACTCGGAACCTTCCCAGCGGCCACCAACGAAGCCGTTGCCGAAGTAACCGCCGCCATAATTGATACCGCCGTAGAATCCGACGTGGCTCGCCCAATAGCCGGCGACGAATCCGTAGTAGCCGTTATTCCACGCCCAATAGCCGGGCGTCCAGACGTAACCGGCTTGCGGCGCTTCGATCCACACGCCAGGAACCCAATAGTAGCCGGCCGGGCCCCACGCCCAGTATCCCGGTTGCCACTGATAGTTCTGGTCGGGGCACGGCGGGGGTTCGTAGTCGGGGATCGGCGGCGGCGCGACATTGACGTCATAGTCCGCTTGGGATACGTACTCCGGCGGCGCCTGAGCTTCGTTTTGTCCCATTCCGCCCATCCTGATCGCCACGAGGTGATCGGTTTCGTCCCATGAGACGCGGGCGCCAAGAGCTTGCGAGATGAAGCGCAGCGGCACATACGTGCTCGCGCCGACGATGAACGGTGCGACGTCGATCGTCTGCGGTTCACCATTTACGTCCGCTTGCGTCGAGCCAATGTGAAGAGAGATCGATTTCCGGTGGCCCTGCGCGTTGATCTGGCCGTTGTCGTAAACGACGCTCGCGCCGAGATTCTCGAACACGCCGCGAAGCGGAACGAAAACGCGTCCGTCTTGGAGGATCGGCCCCGGAGAGACGTCGACGGGGTTGCCGTTGATCGAGATTGCAACTTGCGCGTCGGCCGCGACGCCGAGCGTCAGAATGAAGGTCAACGCCGTGCAGAGGCCCACCAGCGTCGAGAGTTTTGATAATAATTTCAAGATGGGTATCCCCTACCCGCAAAACCAAGCAACCAAGCAGGTATCGTGCAAAATTCTCATGCCTGACTAACATCAGGATGGCTGCGTTGAAAGGTGGCAATAAAGTCGCAATCTGACTGCCGATGCATTTAGCTGTCCCTGTGCTATTAATGCAGGCGACGGATTCAAGGGCATCATCGAACGGGGATATGAATTGATGCAACAATCTTCGCGATTCGGTTCAATCGATCCACTTCAACTCGGCGAAAAGCTTTCGGAGATTCACCTTCTTTCACATTGCATTGCTACGCAAGTCAATGGGTTGTGGGTTCTTAGATGGCAATGTTTAAAACATATGTGTGAGATAATTGAAGACGGAGCGGTTGCAGGAAGCTCCTAAGACGGGAACGGCATCCGAGCTCGAAATCGAAACGCGGTCGTGAGGAATAGGTCGGCACCGACGCCGAGCCGAACCGCGACGGTCGCAAGGCGAGAGCTTTTCGCAAGACCGGGAATGCGGGACGATAGCCAGAGCGTCATCTTTGCGCGGAATGGGCGTGGGCTCGGAGGGTCCTCGGGTTACCCGAGGATTCGACTTTCTACAGTCTAAGAGGTTGGGCAACAGTTTCGCACGCGCTCGGGGTGCCAGCGCCTCAGTTCAGGCCGCAAGGATGACGCCCCGCCGATAACGTAAGGCGCCTACCGCCGCAAAACACATGGGTAGGTGGTCGAGTGGTTAAAGGCACCAGACTGTAAATCTGGCACGCGAAAGCGTTACGCTGGTTCAAATCCAGCCCTGCCCACCAGATTTTTTTCGCGCGGGTGTTGCATAGTGGTAATGCCCTTGCCTTCCAAGCAAGAGATGCGAGTTCGATTCTCGCCACCCGCTCCAAGGATTTGCGAATGCACGTCGTCCAGCTGCTAGTCAACGGGATTTTGCTGGGCGGCGTGTTTGCACTTTCGGCGCTCGGCTTCAACATTATTTTCGGCGTGATGCGCGTCGTGAATCTCGCGCACGGCGATTTCGTCGTGTTGGCCGCGATGCTGTGCGCGTTCGTCTTTGGTGCGCTCGGCATCAATCCGTTGATCGTGCTTCCTGCCGTGATCGTGATGGGATTTCTGGCCGGCGCTGCGATCCATCGGTTCCTCTTGCGCAAGCTTCCGGGCGAGATTGCATCTGCGGAGGCCTCATCGCTGACGCTGACGTTCGGGCTCTCATTCTTTCTTGCGGGCGGCGGACTTGCCGTGTTCGGCGGCTCGTTCCGTTCCGTCCCGTATCTCACCGGCGCTTTTCAGATCGCGGGAATCTCTGTTCCGCAAGCCAAGCTGCTCGCATTCGTTGCGGCGCTCGCGCTCGCAGTTCTGCTCGGCGCGTTCTTGCGTTTCACGCGCATCGGTTGCGCGATCCGTGCGACGAGCCAGCACGTCGAGGGCGCACTTGCATGCGGCGTCGATATCGATCGCGTCCGTACGCTGAGCTTCGCGCTTGGCACTTCCGTCGCGGCCGCGGCCGGGACGCTGATGAGCATGATCTACAACTTGAATCCGCAGATGGGCGTCGAGTTCACGGTCAATGCGTTCGCCGTCGTCGTGATCGGCGGACTCGGTAATTATGCCGGATGTATTCTCGGCGCCGTCATTCTCGGGCTCGCGAACGAGTTCACGAGCTACTACGTCGGCGCGAGTTTGGCGGAAGCGGCGCCGTACGTGCTGTTCATCCTCGTCTTGCTCGTACGGCCGTCAGGCCTCTTGGGCCGGCGAACGACGTGAGAAGGCTCGTCTGGCCGCTTGCGATCCTCGCGGTGATCGCGCTCGTCGTCGCGCCGCTTCGCCTGAACGGCTACTACGTGAACCTCATCTATATAACGATGGTGTACGTCGGCCTCGCGTACGGTTGGAATATCATCTCGGGCTACGCGGGCTATTTCTCATTCGGGCAGATCACGTTTTTTGGACTCGGCGCATACACGACTGGATTCTTGATCAACTATCTGCACTGGTACTGGATGCTTGCGGCGCTCGGCGGCGGTGTGGTCGCGCTTGCGATTGCATTTCCGATCGGTTACGTGATGCTGCGCTTGCGCGGTCCGTTCTTTGCGATGGGAATGTTCGGCATGGCGCAAACGGTGCGGGTGCTGATTACGGCCTTTCCGGCGACCGGAGCCGGGGCGGGTCTGTTCTTGCCGCCCGGAAGCGACGTCACCGCCGTTTACTATTGGACGCTTGCCGTCGCGCTCGGCGCGATCGCACTGACGATCTGGATCGATCAGAGTGCCTTTGGGCTGCGCTTGCAGGCGTTGCGGGAAGACGAACAAGTTGCGGGCACGCTCGCCGTGAACGTCACACGCGAGAAAATTTACGCGTTTGCGATGAGCGCGCTGATCCCGGGACTCCTCGGCGGCGGCTTTATCTATTATCTGACATATATCGAACCGGACGCGGCGTTCTCGTCGCGACTGGATCTGCAGTCGATCGTCATGACGATTCTCGGCGGGGTCGGGACGGTCTGGGGACCGCTGGTCGGCGGCGTCGTGATGACGCAGATCGCCGAGCAGCTATGGGCCAAATTCCCGCAAGCGTATCTCATGATCTTCGGTGGACTTTTGGTCGCGCTGCTCTTGCTCTTGCCGCGCGGCATCGTTCCGGCGCTGCGCGCGCGGTTCGGCACTGCCGATGAGTGATGCGCTTCTGGTTGTCGACAACGTTTCGGTTGCTTTCGGCGGCGTCGAAGCGCTCAGCGGCGTTTCGCTCGAGATTCGTGCGGGCGAGGTGTTTTGTTTGATCGGGCCCAACGGCGCCGGCAAGACCACTCTCTTCAACGTGATCAGTGGAATCGTGCGTCCATCATCCGGTGACGTGCGTTTCCTCGGTGAGTCGATTTTGGGTTGGCCGTCGCATAAGATTGCATCGGCGGGAATCGCGCGGACGTATCAGATCGTTCGACCATTCGGGGCGCTGAACGTCGTCGACAATGTTGCGGTCGGCGCACTCGCGCATACGCATTCGAAGCGGTCGGCGCGAAGTGTTGCGCGCGAGATCGTCGATTTCGTTGGGCTGGGTCCGCTCGCGCGACGTCGCGCCTCAACGCTGACGCTTACGCAGCGCAAGCGGCTGGAAGTTGCACGTGCGCTCGCGCTGCAGCCCAAGCTGCTGCTGCTCGACGAAGTGATGGCGGGACTGACGCCGACCGAAATGGACTCCATGGCCGAGTTCATCGTCGAGCTCGGCAAGCGCGGCGTCGGAACGGTGTGCGGAGTCGAGCACGTCATGCGGCTCGTGATGCGCATTTCGCACCGCATCGTCGTGCTC
>DATGJX010000121.1:0-11798 GCA_035294905.1 Vulcanimicrobiaceae bacterium
TCGTGAGACAGTTCGGTCCCTATCCGCCGTGGGCGTTAGAGATTTGAGGAGTGTCGACCCTAGTACGAGAGGACCGGGTTGAACGAACCGCTGGTGAACCGGTTGTCCCGCCAGGGGCATAGCCGGGTAGCTATGTTCGGACCAGATAAACGCTGAAAGCATATAAGCGTGAAACTGACTCCAAGATGAGATCTCGATCACGTAAGTGTGAAGGGTCGTGGTAGACTACCACGTTGATAGGCCGGAGGTGGAAGCCCCGTAAGGGGTGGAGCTGACCGGTACTAATCGCCCGGAAATTTTTGATTGCTTCCTCTGTAGGCACTTGGAAGTTCTTCTCTATGCAGCTTTCCTTCGTCGCAGCCTGGAGCTCCGGCTCGGCGCGACGGAGGGATCAAGTTTCTGGCGCTCATAGCGGTGGGGTCCCACCCGTTCCCATCCCGAACACGGCAGTTAAGCCCGCCAGCGCCGATGATAGTCGGACCGCAGGGTCCCTCGAAAGTAGGTCGGCGCCAGATTAAGTAAACGAAAGGCCCGCGGTAGAAATGCCGCGGGCTTTCGACGCTATGAGCTGCCTTCGTAGTCGAGTCTTATAGCGGCAATACAAAGCTCACGCCGGCGTAACACGGTTTCGCGAAGATCCCGGCATGACGACGATAACGTGGAAGCCGCCGAGTGTCCCGAATGCAAAGCGCTCGCAACTGCCGGACAGCGCCTTCGCCTTTCCGAAAGAGCGGAAGGAACCGCTAACGGACGCCAATCACGTGCGAAGCGCAATTGCACGATTCCATCAAGTCGACGGCGTCACCGAACACGAGCGTGTCCAAGCCGAAGCAAACATCAGTGCCGCCGCAACGTACTACGGCGTGCACTTCGAGCACTAACGCGCTTCGGCGCTATCTCTTGGCCCAGGCGATGCACCAGCCGTCCGGGCTGATCTTTCCAGTGACGATCGAACACCATTCCGGCTTTCTGAAGAAGCGGCATCCGGAGCATTTCTTGCCGTCCTTTGGCTTGTCTTGATAGTGAAACTGCTTCTTGTTGTCGGCAGCCGAGGCGGGCAGCGTTTCGCCGGCGGCCAGCACGCCCGCGAGCGCGGGCAGAATGACGATCTGTTTGAGCGCTTCGCGGCGCGAAAGCTTATCGTTGTTCATGGTCGGTACACCTCGCTAGCGGCGGAAGGCGCCTTCGACCTTATCGACACCGCTTTCGACTGCCGTTTCCGTACGGCGGAACAGGTTCATTACCCAGCGGATGATGGCGATGAGGCCGATGAGCGCAAGGATGAAGACGATAAAGAAAACCCAAGCGGCGATGTGAGCCAGATGCAGCATGGCTTGTTCCATAGTGGTCTCCTTTGTAGTCAGCGTTTTTGCTGGCGGTAAGGCGCGAGCCTTCCGGGTCGGGAACGGGCCATTCGGCTCTCCCGAAGTTTGAGGGTCTTACCGATATCAAAAGTACATGCAGTCCTCCGAACGGCACGATACGCCCACCATGGCATTCGAAATATGGCCGTACATGATTCTCGCCGAAGGGCCGGTGCAAATCATCGGTCAATTGTTGTTGGAGCTGTACGAAAATGCCAAAATCGACCGTTCGCGATGGATCGTCGACCACCGCATGGACTCTCGCAAGTCGTACGCTCAGCACTTGCTTCAAGGCGGCACGGCTATCCACCGTCAAGGCATCGGGATGCGTGACGAGCTCATGCTGCGTATCGTCCAGCTCGGCTGCGCGCGTTTGAATCTCAACTGCCACGTGTTCGCAAAAGGCGCGTAATAGGCGCTACATGCTCCCCTGATCGAGCTTCGAGTTCGCCACGCTCTCAAGTGCGTCGAGATGTGCTCGAGTTAGCGCATCGAGATTGTGCAGGCGCCTCGCGGTGACAACTTCGGAGCGCAGCCGAACGAGATCGGCGCGCGCGAGCGACTGCGCGTCATACGGCGTCCCGTCGGCGGGTTTGCGAACCATCTCGACCAATTGCCGCGCATACCACTGCTGCAGCGAGCGATGAATCTCGCCGGCTTTTGCGATCGAGCCGTCACGCAGATCGCCGAAGACGGCGCGGTGGGTCCACGCGAAGAGATCGACCAAATTCATCGTGGTCTGGGGCTTGTACTTGAGCGAAAAGTCGTCGATGCGCTGCAGTACCGTGGGGCTGAACATCTGCGTAAGGACTCGCTGCTGCAGGTCTTCCACGACCGTTGCGACCGGTTCGTCGTGCCGCAGCGGCGGATTGTATTGCCAGGGCAGCTGCGGGAAGTCCGTGACCCACTCGGTATAGACGAGCTGCCGCAGGAGCTTCGGTGAGAAGTGCCAGGCGTTATCGCCGAAGACCCGTTGGTCTAAAACAGTGAATGCACGCAGTGATTGAGCTCGCGACACGGGTGAGATCGGCATGTGCGCGCGCGGATCGCCGATGTGTGCGCGAGAGAGGTATTCGCCGCCGATATAGTGCATCGCGATGCTGCTGCAGCGCATGTACGGCGACATCGCCAGTTCGAAGGCGGTGCGCTGGTCGTCGTGCGTGTCCTGATATTCGTCGAATCGATGGCCGAGGGATGTGAGCAGCTGATCCGCAACCGTCATTTGGCCGGCGCACCATGCGAGATTATCGTTCGACAGATCGAACTGGTTGACTCGCGGATCGATGGCGTGGCCGTCGAACCACTGCACGTCTTCGTCGTTGGCGAAGCGATACCATGGATTCGACCACACCGACGCCCAGCGGCTCAAAGTCGGAACTTCGTCTTGCGGTGTGCGCGCGCCGGGGATCCTCGCGTATCCCCAATGGATTGCGTAATAATCGTACGGGCCGAGCGTCAGCTGTACGTAATCGCCTTTGGGCGTGCCTTTCGGCCAAACGTTGGTGGGCGTATATTCCATCACGGTGTTTGCCAGGCCGTAGCGCGACGTGAACGCGCTATTCTGTAGTTCCTTCGGCGAATACGCTTCCGACGCGATGAAGTTATGCTGGAGTCCCCACCCGTGGCCGGATTCGTGCAAAACGATCGACTTGAGAAAATTGGTGGCATAGCTGGGCGGAATGTAGCGCCATGACTGGCCCAGCTGCGCGCGCAGCGCCCACAGGCCGAACATTGCGCTGCGGTGCGCCTCTGCGGCGTAGGCGGCCTCGCGCTGGGCAAAGCCGCGGCTTTGTGCGACCGGACCGACGATGTCTTCGCCCTCGAGGTTTCCGAAGTACATCAGGTCCGCGTCGACGACGATCGACATCTTCAGAATTTCGCCGGTACGCGGATCGAAGACCATGCCGGCTTGCGCGTACCCGCCGCTATTCGACTGCGTCAGCCAGTGAACGACGGTGTAGCGGATGTCGTCCGGGTCCCATGCGGGATCGTTCGGCTGGTCGAGCACCTGCACCGCGTTCGGATAGCCGATTCGCGCAAACGCTTTGTTCCACGTCAGCAGCGCCTCGCGAATCGCTTGCCGGTACTCTACCGGGACCGTATTGCTGATGTAGTACACCATCGGGTGACGCGCGAGATTCCAGCGCATGATGTATCGGCGCTGCCGTTCGCGCACGCGATCTTTGCTGAAGTCGAGCAGAATGTCCGGATAGTAGCCGACGCGATCGTCGGCGATGCGCGGCATGTAACTGCCGGGCGAAGGCGCCTGCAGGATGTTGTATTTGACCTTGATCTGCACCATGCGCGGATCGGGTACGTTGTCGAGCGTCACCGAGCCGTTCTGAGCAACGGGCTGAGCGGATGTGAACGTTTGATCGGCTTCGAGAATGACGTTTTCCGGAAAGGCTTTTGATTCGCCGAAATACGATCGATCGGGATCCAAACGGTACGCCGCGCCCGGATTCTTGTCGGAATTGGTGGCGAACCGCAGAGCATCGGTCATATCGATCACGTCACCCAAAAACGGCGACCCGTCGATGATGATGTCACCGGTAGACGCGTCTTCGGCGACGATTGGCGTCAACGCCAGTACGGACGGCGCAAAATTTTGCGCTATGGCCGCGTTGGCGGCGTCCGTGCTCGCTATGAACGACGTGTTGGGCCACGTGATCGCGACCTTGTCGTCGGTGCGCGTAAATCGCATGACGCGCGCGAACTGCAAATAGGGCAGACCGGGGGTGATCCCGTAGCCGCCGAGGCCGCTGGCCGGCTCGGACGTCTGAATGAAATCCGTGTCGAGCTGGCTTTTCGCCAGTTCGATGTACACCTTGCCGTCCTTACGCCAGAGGGTGAAGAGTCCGCGCTGCGGCGTAAGGCCTTTCGTGAATTGCGTGAGCGGTGCGGGCTGGTCGGCGGCGGCCGGAGCTTGAGGGGGGTCTGCCACCGCGATTGAACGCGAGGCGCTCAGAAGCACCAAAACAGCGAAAAAGCGGCCGAAACGGTACATGACGAAGACCTCCCGCCGTGCGAAGTGGTGTTGTTTGCGCATGAAGCGAGCCGGCGCCTGCTTTGCAGCTGTACGCCTCACTCTCAACCGGTATCATGAATTATAACGCAGTGCGGGAGGTCGTTATGAGCACGTACATTATTCTCACGAAATTAGCGCCGGACGCATTTAGAGACCCGGCTGAATTTCCCGGCATCGCAAAAATGGTCGCCGACAAGATCAAAGCCGACTGCCCCAACGTTACGTGGAAAGAGAGCTACGTCGTCACCGGGCAGTACGATATCATCGACATCGTCGAGTCGCCCGACTTGGTGACGGTCCAGCGGGCGGAAGGCATCATCCGCGCTTACGGGCACGGCCGTACGGAGACCCTCGTGGCGACCGCCTGGGGCGATTTCCTCGAGACTATCGGCGGGAAGAAGGGCACGGCTACCATCGGCGTGGTGTAGGATCCCAAACCTCTACATCGCCGGATCGAGTTCGGCCGTTCCGCGCCCCAACCGCGCAAATAGCGGCTACGTGCTGCTTGCGAAGCGTTGCGCGCTCGCGATCGATTTCGGGTCAGGCGTATTCTCGCATTTGCGTTCGCGCACGGACCCGGCGCAACTCGATGCGGTCGTGATCTCTCACATGCACGCGGATCATTTTTTCGATCTCGTGCCGCTGCGCTATGCGCTTAAATATGAACTGCGGCGCTCGGAGCCGCTGCCGGTATTCTTACCACCGGATGGAGCGCGCGCTTTGCGCGTCATGGGAAATATGCTCGCGAGCAGTGAGGCGTTCTTCGACGGCATTTTCGAGATTCGCGAATACATTCCCCACGATGGACTGACGTTCGACGGGTGCGCGATACGGTTTGCCGAAACCGTCCATTACATCCCGGCATACGCAATGCGCATCGAAGTTGACGATGCGGTTCTAACCTATTCCGCTGACACTGCGCCGTGCGATGCGGTCGCCGAACTCGCGCGTGACGCGGACATCTTTTTGTGTGAGGCGGCGCTCGGCGCGCTTGGCAAAGAGTACGGAAGGCGCGGACATATGAGCGCCGATGAAGCCGGGGAGCTTGCGCGGCGAGCAGAGGCCAAACGGCTGGTTCTCACGCACTACGGTGCGGGCGCGGAGCCAAGCGAACTCTCCGCTGCGGCAGCTCGTTACTTTAGCGGAGAGATTACCGTCGCCGACGACGGAATGGACCTATCGTTCTAACGCGATAACCCAGATCGGTCCGATGGTCATGCGAGAAACGAGCCAAAGGCCTCATGGTAAACAGCCTGGTTGAGGGGACGATAGTATAAAGAGGAGCCTTTGATTATGCACGCGATTCCGCAGCCGCTCGGGCAACCGGGGCCACTCTCGATGGCGGTTCTGGGCGACAGCCTTGCTTGCGGACTCGGTGCTAGTGCTCCGGAACTCGGTCTGGCTCATCGCTTGCATGCGCGCCTGCGGTCGGAACGTCCGGCCAGCAGCCTTTTCAGCTTCGCCGTCCCTCATGCCACGATGGGGGACGTTTTATATCACCAAGTGCCGAAGCTGCGAGGGGTTACCGTGGATTTGGTGCTGCTGATCGCCGGTGCGAACGATCTTCGGTACACGCGCGACGTTCTCGTCATCGTTCGCCGATTCCGAAACTTGCTGGATGCGATTGCGCACGCGGCGCCGGATGCACGAGTGATTGCATGCGGCATGCCCGACGTTACCCGTACGGTCGCCGTTCCGCGTCTGCTGAAAACACCGATCCAGCGGTTGTGCGAGCGGCTGAACGAACGCATGCGCGGAATCGTGTCGGCGCGCGACCATGGTTTCATCGATCTGTTCGCGTTCACCAATGCTCCGCTCTGCGCGGGTGCGGAATATTTGTGCAACGACGGATATCATCCGAATGATTTTGGCTACGCCGAAATCGCGGAGCGCTCATACCCCGCGATTGCGAGCATGGTGGAGCGCGCGTTCAGCCCTTAGCCGTCTGCTGAGCCGGAATCTCTTCGGGAGCTTGATACAGCGTCCAAGGTCTGCCTTCGTGGCGATTCTCGGGAAAGATTTCGGCCATGCGTTCTTCCTACCCAGGGTGCTTCGCGCGCACCCGGTAGATAGCGCCTGATTCGTCGTCTGCGATGAAGAGATCGCCTTGCGGACCGATTGCAATGCCCGTCGGCCGGCCGACTCGCGCAGGCGTTCCGCCGTTTTGATACCCGCTCACGAACGTCGTCCACTGCGTCGCCGGATTGCTCCAGTCGACGTCGCGCGCGGGGTGACCGCCGTGCATCGGAACGAAGACGACGCGCGGCGGCAAAAAGCCGCTCAGTCCTTGCGCCGGTCCATGCCAAGACCCATGCAGCGTAACGAATGCGCCGCCTGCATATTCGCTCGGAAACGCGTAGCGCGCGTGCATGTCCGCAGGATAAAAGACTGCGCCGATCGGGGTCTCATAAGCGGGAAAGACGACCGCAGGGACGGTTTGATCCGTACAACTGTGTCCGGCAGAGGTTTGCCGGTGGTCTTCCGCACAGAAAGGCCAGCCGTAGTCGACCGGCGCGCCGTGCGCCGTGACGTCGTCGAAAAATTCGTACGGGTGCCCAGTCGTCCAATCATCCTGTCCGGCGTTCGACACCCACAGCGCGCGTGTCGACGGATCGACCGCCAATGCGATCGCGTTTCGGATTCGGTTCGCAATCGGAACGTAACGGCCGTTTTCGACTTTGCCGACGGTTGCGCGCGTCGGATCGATTTCGACGCAGGCATTGCACGAGGAGCCGACGCTCGCGTACAGTGTCGAACCATCGAAAATCACGGACGTGGTAGAATGCACGTCGCCGTCGCTTCCGGGCGGCGGACTTCCCATGCGCACGTCCGCGATCTTGTCGGGCCGGCCGTTCTGCACACGCCAGATTGCGTGCTGCGTGCCGACGTAGAGCGCGCCGTTTCCGTACGCAACACCCGACGCGGGCGTATCGTTGAAATGAACGTACACGCGCGGCTGATCCGGATTGCTGCCGTCGGCACGGCGTACTACGTAGACGTCTTCGCCGCGCGTGCCGACAAACAGATCGCCGTTCGGAGCAAAAGCGAGCTCGCGCGCGCCCGGTACTGCGGCCACTTGCGTTATGGTGAACGCAGGTGGAACGTGCAGCATAGCCATCACGATGCTCCTACCCGCAAGCGACGTCTTCGAATCGCTTGCGGAAATCGGAATCGGACAGGTTCGTATGGGCTGCCAGACGCGAAAGATACGGCTCGTTCAAATCGCCGGCTTCCAGTCGAGTCATGTAATTCCGTGCGACGCGATAGGATTCGGTCGTCACGTCGACCATACGCACGCGAACGCGGCCGTTGGATGGATCTTGCAACTCGGCGAGCTGTACGGGAACTACGCGCCCGGCCGAGAGCGCGATGAGTGAACCGCTTCCGCCGGCGAGCAAATAACGCACGGCGCCGTAGCCGAGCGTGCGCGTGTATTCGACGTCGAATGGGACGGGTTTCGCGCAACGCGTCTCGTAGCCGATGTCCTTCGTGACGACGGTTGCTTCCACGCCGATTTCACTCAAGCGCCTGCGCACCGCATCGCGCAGCACCGCGCCGATCGGAATGTCGGCGAGACGAATGTGCCCGTATGCGTCGCGGGCGGCACTTTCAAACGCGGCAAGCTGTTTTTGCGAGAGGCGTTCGGCAATGCCCTCGGCAACGACGGCAACACCGTTGTCGTAACCTCCTGTTTTGCGTTTGACGATGGCCCCCACGATCGTGTCGACCACGGCATCGAGGTCGAGTTCCTCGCCCGGAAATTCCTCCGGAATGACCGCGAGATGGGCGCCGGCGGCTTTGCACATCCCGAGCGCAAGAGCGCCGGATTTGCGCCCCATGCTCACGACAAGGTACCAGCGCGCGGTCGTACGCGCGTCCTCCATGAGTGATTCGATGATGCCGGTTCCGACCGAGCGCGCCGTTTCGAAACCGAACGTCGGCGCGTTGTCCGGAAGCGGCAGATCGTTGTCGATCGTTTTCGGAACGGTTGCTACGCCGATTCGGCCCTGCGTCGTTTCCGAAATGCGAATCGCGCCGTACGTGGTGTCGTCGCCGCCGATTGCGATGAGATAGCGCACGCCCATCAGCGTGAGGGCGTGCACGCAGTTGCCGAGTGTCGCTTCGTCCTTTGCCGGATTCGTTCGCGAGGTTCGCAATATCGATCCGCCGGTCGTATGGATAAGCGAAACGTCATCGATGGTCAGTTCCGTGATGTGCGACGCGTCGCCCTTCACCAAGTGATAGTAGCCGTCGTAGATACCGACGACGCGCAATCCGTTGTTGATTGCTTCGATAGTCGCGGATGCAATCACGCCGTTGATACCGGGCGCAGGGCCTCCGCCGACCAAAATTGCAAGAGTATCGCCGCTCGTCATGTGGCGCAAGGTACGCGACCGCGGTACGCGGCCCTTGCAAGAAACAAACGGAGGCTAGGCCGAAGTGCCATTTCAAATGGAGACCTATGATGCGGTGCTCTTCGATTTGTTTGGCACGCTCATTACCGAGCGGGGGGATGCCGTCGACGGTGCGGCGGCCCTTCTCGGGACGATGCCGCCGAAGCGGTGGGCCGTCGTAACGTCGTGTCCGCGCGGTCTCGCACAACGGCTCATCGAGCATTCAGGACTGCCCCGTCCGCCGCTCATTGTGACCTCGGACGACGTCCAGCATGGCAAACCTGCACCCGATTGCTACGTTTTGGCCGCGCAGCGCCTGCGCGCGGCTCCGGAGCGATGCCTTGTCGTCGAAGACAGCCGCCAGGGCGTCGCGGCGGGCGTCGCTGCCGGAATGACCGTGGTTGCTGTTGCCGGGCCCCGGTCCCTCGCCTTGGAGCGGGGTGACGTGCGGGTCGTGGCGAGGTTGGCCGAACTCCGGCTAGGCGTGACGGAAAGCGGAGCTATCGCCCTGCGATAGCTCCGCCTCGTTGCGGCTAGAGTTGAGGGTGGCCGTCGCCGCCGGGCTGCTGCTGATACTGTTGGCGCATCTGCTGAATGTTTTGCTGCACCTGCGTGCGCTGCTGCGGCGTGAGCACGTTCATGACTTGCTGCATGAGCTGTTGGCGTGCCTGGCGCCGAGCCTGGGGGTCGGTCATGCTGCCTTCCGGATGCGCTTGGCGGAACTGCTGCATGATCTGCTTGATCTGCGCTTTTTGCGAATCGCTCAGATTCACGCCGCGCAGCGCGCCCATGAAGCCGCGGTGGTGGCCTTGCCACTGACCGTGGCCTTGGCTGTAGGAGCCCGGCGCCGGCGATTGCGCGGCTTGCTGCGCGAATACCGCGACGGGGGCTATCAGGGCGACGCCGAGCGCCGCAGGAAGAAGAAGAGAACGAAGGGATTTCACTGGTACTTGGCTCCCTGAAGAGAGGACGTTGATGTGCCCTTAAGGCTAACGGGATTGCCGGAGAATTGGCTTAGAAACCTATGAAAGATCTGGTTGCTTATACAGCTCACGAGACGATTACGACCGGCAAACGTTACGAGATCCTCGACATCACCGATCGGGTTGAGGAGGTGCGCAAGAAAGCAAGACTCGCAGATGGGTTCGTGCTGGTTTCCACGACGCACATTACCGCAAGTATCTTCGTGAACGATCACGAGTCGGGGCTTTGGCAAGATATCATGACGTGGCTCGAAGAGCTCGCGCCGCGCAAATCAGATTACAAGCACCATCTCACAGGCGAAGACAACGCCGATGCGCATCTCAAACGCATGCTCCTCGGACATCAAGTGCTCGTGCCGGTGACGAACGGCAAACTCGATTTAGGTACGTGGGAGCGCGTGCACTACGGTGAATTCGACGGTAAGCGTCCGAAGCGTATTCTCTTCAAAGCCGTAGGGATCGGCGAAGCGTGATCGCCGAGATCGAGACGCTCGTCGTCGGTGCCGGGCCTGTCGGGCTCTTCCTGGCGGCGGAACTGCATCGGCGCGGGCGCTCATGCGTGCTCCTCGAGCGTTCGAATGCGCCTTCGACGCATTCCAAGGCGCTTGCAGTCATGCCCGGCACGATGGAGATGTTCGAGCGCACCGGCATTGCTCAAGCGTTCGTGGCGGCCGCAAATCGCATCGACGGCGTACGTTTCACGACTCCGCGGCGCTCCGTGTACGTTCCCTTTGCCGGCATCCCGAGTGCATATAATTATGTCTCGATCCTTCCGCAGTGGAAAACGCAAGCGTTGCTGGAAGCGCGGCTGCGCGAACTGGGCGGAGAAGTGCTGTACGACCGCGCGTTGGTTTCGTTGATACCGGTAATCGGCGGTGTTGAAGCGCGTATCGAGCACGCGGGCGACGTGCTCACCATGCGAGCACGGTATCTGGTCGGGTGCGACGGCATTGCAAGCACGGTTCGCGAACAGGCCGGCATCGATTTCCAAGGGCGGAGCTATCCGGGGACGGCGCTGCTTGCGGACGTCCTCGTGGACACGGACGTTCCGGTGAATGAAGCGCGCGTGCACGTCAATGCGCGCGGCGTCGTCACCATGTTTCCGATGGATGAGCATCTACGCCGGATCGTGGTAATAGCGGCGCGAGAAGTTTTACCGCAAAGCGCACGCCTAGAATGGCTCGAGGAGCGCCTGCGAGACGCCCGGTATCGCGAAACACGTGTTGTTGAGGTGTTGTGGAGCAATGCGTTCCGCGTACATCGCCGCATTGCGAGCGCGATGCGCTGTGGGAACGTCTTTTTAGCGGGAGACAGCGTGCACACGCACAGCCCGGTCGGCGGGCAAGGCATGAACATCGGTTTGCACGACGCGTATAGTCTCGGGGAGAAGCTCGCACGCGTGCTCGATGGTAAAGCTCCGGCATCGCTGCTCGACGCGTACGAACGCGAACGACTGACCGTTGCGCGAAGCGTGCTGCGGCGCACGGACGTACTGACGCGCGCACTCGCGCACCCGAACCCGCTCCTCCGGCTGACGCGCGAACGCATTGCTCCCGTGCTGGCGGGAATGCCGGCGATTTACAGACGGATGATTCGGCAGTTGTCGCTTACGGCTTGATGGCGGCGGCGCGGACGCCGGGCGCGGCATGCGCCTCGAATTTTTCGAAGTTCTTGGCGAACAGCGCAGCGAGTTTCTTTGCCTGCGCGTCATATGCCGCACCGTCGAGCCACATGTTACGAGGATTGAGCACTTCGCTCGGCACGCCCGGAACCTGAAGCGGAACGGCAAGGCCGAAGAACGGCTCGGTTTCGAATTCAACTCCGCTAAGCGCGCCTTCGATCGCAGCGTTCACCATGGCGCGCGTGTACGCGATCGGCATGCGTTTGCCCACGCCGTACGGTCCGCCGCTCCAGCCGGTATTCACGAGCCAGCATTGTACGCTGTGTTCGTCGATGCGACGCCCGAGCAACCGCGAGTACACGGTGGGGTGGTGCACCATGAACGGCGCGCCGAAGCAGGTGGAGAACG
>DATGJX010000122.1:0-4657 GCA_035294905.1 Vulcanimicrobiaceae bacterium
ATGAAACCGTTTCCGAAAGCGAGGCCGTTACGCCGCGGCGCGGATTGAAAATGTCGTCGAGCGTTGCGGCGGAGTTCGTACCCAAGCCAAACGTCATCGAGTTGAGCCTGTACGGCTGACCGGTGTTGATGTTCGCAACCGAGCTGGCGACGATGCCGAAACTTCCGGTATTCTGCAGGTTGTTCAGCGGTCCGGGCGTCGGGCCCACGATGATGTTCGGATTGCCGCTCGCGAAGTAGTACGGCGACGGCACCGTCGTGCTGTTTCGCACGTTTTCGACTTGGCCGAGCACGCTGGCGACGATATAGTCCGAGAGCCTGCGTCCGACGTTGACGTTCACGCCGGCCGCTTTGGCGATGCTCGTCGAAACGACGCCGCTGACGAGTTGCGCGTTGCCGCTGGGCAAGAGCGTCACCGGAACCGGCACGGGCGAGGCACCAGGCCCGGGTTGCGTAATCGCCGCTCCGCCGACCGCCGTCGTGTAGACGGGATAGTAGTACGTCGTGCCGTTGCCGAATATCGTGCCGCCCAAGCTCCACTTCTGCGACTGCGGCGTGTTGCCGACGTAGGGAATCGTGATCTGCGCTTGCGCGAGCGAGCTGCGCGCGCCGCGTTCGAACTGGAGCGACACCGCGTTACCCGTGCCGTGCAGGTTGTTGTCCTGATACCCGACGGTGCCGTACAAGCCCTGACCGGTCAATCCGCCCGAGTAACCTGCGCCGACGGATGCGGATGCGGTCTTCTGCTCGGTGACGATCCACTGGAGCGTCACGCAGCCCGGATCTTTTTTGGTCATCTCTTCCGGACACGGCTTGGGGTTCACGTCGACTTTCGAAAAGAAGCCGGTGTTGTTGAGGCGCTCGAGATCGCGCTGCACGCCGGTCTTCGTCAGAATCATTCCCGGACGCAGCGCCAGTTCGCGCCGGATCACTTGGTCTTTTGTCTTCGTGTTGCCGGTGATCTGCACCAGTCCCACGCGCGCGATGTAGATATCGGCCTTCACCCCAGCGGTGCCGGCTTTCTGATCGATCGTCGAGGGATCGATGCCTAAATCGCAGCTCGCCGCAATCAAGTTGTACTTGTCGTAGAGCTTCTGCACCGCGTCGCAATCGGCGCTTCGCATCGCTTCCGAGAACTCTTGACCCGGCTTGGCCGTGAGCACGGGCAGAATGACCGCCGGCGGCAGCAGCGGATCGCCGGCAACGGAGACGCTCGTTATCACCAGACCTTCTTGGATGTCGATCGTGAGCGTTCCCGATTTCGGATCGATGTTGAGATTCTTGACGTGCGAGGGCAGCTGACCGCCGTAGCCGATGCGGTCGTAGTACGAATTGATCTTCAGGAAGTCGTTGCGCAGCGTGTTCGTGTTGAGCACCTGGCCGACGGAGGTATCCATCAGCGCAAGCAGCGTGTCGGCCGGCACGTGGTGATTTCCGTCAAAAGCAATCTTCGTGAGCACGGGGTTTTCGATCACGCGATAGGTGATCGCAACACCGCCGGGACGCTGGCGGATCAGCGGTGCGGCCTGATCGGCGAAATACCCCAAAGCGTAGATGCGCTGGAGGTCGCCCTGCACCACCTGAGGGTTGTACGGCTGGCCTTGCCGCGCTTGCACAACCGCCATGATCGTCTGCGTGGGAACGTGCACGTTCCCCGAGATGTCGACCGAGACGATTTTCGGCGCCACCGCGGATTGTGCCGGAGCCGGCGAGACCGTCATCGCGATGGAAGCAAGTGCGAGGATCAGGCCCGCGCACCGGTGGAGCGCGCCTCGCGCACGCCAGAGGCTTGAGGTCATCAAAATCTTTCCCTTGAGAGTTCGATCGCTCCAACGCTCGTGGCGTCAGGAGTGTAACGCGCCGCACGTGCGCCGTGTTTCGTTTTCGACCCGCACCGCAGTTCGCGAAGTCGCTATCGTGTCCTACCACTGCCGCGCATGAGATGCAAAGGGGGCCGAAGGCCGGGGGCCCCACGCGCTGGGCATGTTTCAACGGCTAAAATAGACGTTGAAAGAGGAAGGTGAATCCGGAGGTGCCTTGGATCGCCTGGCCCGCGGTGATGCGCGAGTTTGTCGAGAGCACTTGCCCGGGGCTCAGGAACAGCGGCGTGGGTCCCTGCTGGAAGAACGTCGTGAGCTGCGCGGAGGTGAACGCGTTCGGCTGATATGCAAAGCCCCACGTCTGCCGCACCGGGACGCCGAACGTCGTGCCGTAGAGCGCGTAGAAGTTGGGACCGAGCGGACGGCGTACGTTGATTCCCAGATTCCCGCCGTAATCCACCGTGAGATTTACGTCCGAGATTCCCAGCGTCGACCCGAGCGCGGTCTCGAGCGGCGCGAGCAGACCGCTTGCGAACTGCGCGTTGAGAATGCTGAACGCTTCCTGGCCGATGGTCACCGTTCCGTTCTGACGCAGCACGAAAATGTTCGGCAGCGGCGCGCCGGTGCCGGCGGCCGGCGCACCCGGCAGTTGCCCCGCCGGGAGAATGACGCCGGTGTCCGTGAACTGGATGGGGCCGACGAGCGAGTTGAGCGGCAAAAGCAGGGCGATGATCTGCTGCTTGGTGTAGTCGCCCGGACTCGAGCTGAAGTCAATATTGACGTTCGGGACGATTCCGGTGACCTTTGCCGTGATCTGCGTGCTGCCCGTCGGGTTGCGTTGCGGGTTCGGATCGGGGTTGAACACATTCGTCGTCGCAATCGCATAGATCTCCGGCAGCGCACCGTTCGCCGGGTTGAACGTGACCTGTCCTTGTTGAATGCGGAACGCCCGGTCGATGAGCGTCAGCGTCCCGCCCTTCGAACTGAACTGTCCGGACATCTGGGGGTGCTCTAGCGTGCCGGCCATATGCGCGTTGCCTTCCCCCGAAATGTCCAGACCGAAGACGCCCGGGCCACCGCTGCGGACCCGCACGTTCCGGCCCGCGTTGATCCCCACGTCGAAGGCGAGGTTGAAGGGCGGCAGCGCCGGAGCGCTTCCCGGCGTGCCCCCGCCGCTGAGTGCGAGCAGCGAATTAAAGGAAATCACCGTGTCGGTCAGCGACGCGTTGCCTTTGAGGAGCGCCAGCTGCCCGGGCGCGCGCTCGAGCGAGAGCGCCGAATCGAAGGTGCCGGAACCGAACTGCGGCATCGCGATCTGCGCGTGACGCGTCTTGACTGCGAGCGCGTAGCCGAGCGGTCCACCACCCAGGCCGCCGCCGAAATTGAGCGATCCGCTCGCGTCCAGCGTTCCGCTGCCGAGCTGCGCGTGCGCGCGCTCGAGGGTGGCGTGCGTTCCCTCGAACACGAGCTGCGCGACGGTTTGCGTGATCGGAACCGACTCGAGTGCGCTGACGTAGCTGGCGCCGGCCGTAGAAAGCTGGCCGTACATCCGCGGATTGCCTATCGTTCCCGAAACGCCGAGATGACCGCTGAGCACGCCGCCGAGTTTGGTTCCGTTTCCCATCAGCGAACCGAACGGCGACAGATCGAGATCGTCGGCGCTCATGTCCATGGCGATCGGCGCACTTGCCGGGCCGAGCGCGAACGGCTGCAACTGCAGCGGCAGCGATCCCGCAATCGCGACGCGTCCGCGCGTAAAGGCGATTTCCGCGTTGCGCACCACCACGCTGCGCTGATGCAATTCCACCTGACCGACCATCGAGGGAATGCTCAGCCCGTACACGTCCAGATTCGATGCGTCGACACCCGCAACGATGCGCGGCGCACCGAACGTTCCCTCGATGCTCACCGTCGATTCGATATGGCCGCGCACGTCGAAATGTTTTTTGGTAAGCTGCGCCATCACGCGCGGCAGATCGTCTGTCTCCGCGTGCACTTGCAGATTCAACGGCGCGCCGCGCGCCAGACCGAAGCTGCCGCTTCCGCTCCCTTGCAGCGCCGGCAGCGAGAAGTCCATGCGCGTAATGTCGATGCGATCGCCCGGCGCCGTTCGCGCAGTGACCTGGGCGTTTTCAATCGCGAGCGGGCCAATCGTTCCGTTCACGAGCGCGGCGTTGCCGGTGACGCTTAGGTGCGGATACGATCCGCGGATTTGCGCGCTGCCGTCGACGCGTCCGGTGATCGGCAGCTGCGGAAAACCGAGCGCCGGAAGCCAGGTCGTCAGATCGAAATTGCTCAGCGTTCCATTGATGTCGTAGCGCGATCGCGTGACGAGCTGCGAGAGCTGCGCTCCGGACGCGAATGCGATCGTTCCCGCGGCTTGCAGACGCCCGTGCTCGCCGCCGATGCTCACCTTTCCTTGCGCGACGTTACGCAGACTGGTCCAACTCGCGTCGGTGTCGCCGATCGGAAACCGTTTGTACCGGAAGCCCGAAATATCCACGTCGCCCGACGTGTACGTGAGGTGGTCGAAGTGTGAGAACGCGAGCGAGAGCGCGCCGCTGCCCGCCAGTGTATCTCCGGTATCGAAATAGTCGTTGAAGTCGCTCAAATCGGCGTGCCGCGAGGACATGGAAAACGCGAGTTCGCTCTTTGTCACGGTTGCGGAGAAATCGGCTTTCGTCGAACCGACCTGCACGGATGCGCGTTGAATCGAAACGCCGCCGCGCGTTGCGGATAGTCCGGCGTGCGCATCGCTGAAGCCCAGCCCGTTGATCTCTCCGACCGGAACGTCGATGCTGCCGTGCACGAAGGGACTGGTGCCGGTGCCGCCGATGT
>DATGJX010000123.1:0-9798 GCA_035294905.1 Vulcanimicrobiaceae bacterium
CATCGACTCGGATAGGGTAACATCGTAATCGGCCACCGTTTCGTCCCTTCGGTTGAGAAGTTGTTCACAAAATGAATCTTCCGAACCGAAACGGTGGCTCCTCGCCACCGGCCTTTTACAGCATTTTAAGGGACGTCATCCCGGTTAGTCGCCCAGGTCAAAAAATTCCCACATCGCCGTAAGGTCAAAAATACGGCGTACTTGAGGTTGCAAATTTACAAGCGTCATGCTCGCGCCCTCATGCGACGCGCGCAATCGCTTAACAGCCTTGATGAGATATGCTAATGCTGTGGAATCCAAGAACGAACATTCCGAAAGTCGACGAACGCATTGGGCCCGGTAATTGCCTCGAGTCCACGCTCGAACGTCTCTGCGGAATAGATATCATACTCGTTGCTTTTCAGAACGATATGTTGGTTCGCGTCCACCGCTCCAGTCTATCACCACACGCGCCTTGGGCTGTGCTGCTCGATTCGTTCAAATTTTTGGATACTCATTCGCTCCAATTCTGGCGCAATTGTCCGCTCGTGATGCGTTCGACCGGTACTAGTCTACGGGCGGCCGGTTCCTAGGTGCCACGCTGGCCTCCGCAGTAAAGCCAGCTATGGACCGGGTTGCGGTGCGTCAAGACCCTGGCGGTAGCGACGCAGCGTCCACGCTGGAAGAGGCGCTCGAGCAACTCGAGTGGTGGGATTCGCTCGCGCACATCGTGCGCCGCCGCAAACGTTCGCGCGCCGAGCTGCGCGTAACAATCGCGGCCGACATGTCGTTTTACGAAGCGAATTCTCCGACCGGCGTCGATCCCGCTCTCGTAGAACACCTCGTCGATCTCTTTCATGGCCACGGTTTCACGAACGTCTGCGTAGCGGGTGCCGTTGCGGAGGAATCGCAGTGGTACGAGAATCGCGAGCCCTTTGCGTTAGCGGACCTCGTCGGCTATAAGTACGTGACACCGGCGGGCGTTGCATACGCTGTCGAAAGCTTCAGTGACAACCTCGGCCGCGCGGCATTTCCTAAAACAAGCGTACTCAGCGGCTCGCCGCTCTCGAAAACCTGGACTGCGGCCGATGTCCGAATAAACTTCGCAAAAAACAAGACGCACGAAGCCTATTATTACGCTTTGGCGCTCTACAACATGCTTGGGATACTTCCCGCGCGCGATCGCCGCCTTCATTATTCGCTGCGCCTTACGCCGAGTGACGTAGCCGGTGACCTTCTCGCGGCATTTCCTCCGCATCTGAACATCATTGATGCCCTCGTCAGCAGCCAAGGAACCGGACTTCTCGCTAAGCCCATACCGGTACAAACGAGCGCGATCATTGCCGGTACCTCGACGCTCCTGGTTGACTGGATTGCCGCACTGAAAATGCGCGCCGATCCGTTTGCCTCGGTCCTAAACGGGCCGGTCCTGCGCCGCTTCGGCCTACCGTCGAACTACACGGTCTCGGGCGATTTGGAGCCGTACTCGGGCTGGCAAAACGTCGATCCAATTACGGCCGAGCTTTCGCGGTACGCGCGCAGCACGTGGAGTATCGGCGCGATCCTGCCCGCACTAACATCGCGAGTCGACACCACGCTTTTTCCTCATAAGAACGTGTACGCGGATCGCGCTAATGCCACGCTCGCAAAATCGAGCCAATGGGTCTTCGGCGTATTTGCCGCTGCCGCTTACACGTCGCGCGCGCTCGAGGTTTGGCGCACCTTATTTCGCAAAGGCCGGTTGCGGCGAGTCGACGCTTCGGTGAACCTCGATCTCTCGGCGTTCCCGCTATCCGAGTACAGCAACGTCGACGGCTACTTCTCACGTTACGAACGCCTCATCGCCGAACCGGCCTTGCTGCAAGACGAAATTCGAATTCGTCAAGTCGATGGCGCAAATCTCTTTGCCGCACAGCGGCATCTCGATCTGCCGTTCGACGAATTCGTCGAGCGCGTCGACGTCGCTAACGCGATAGCGATGATGAACGATTACATCGGCGGTCGAACGGCGGTTGTAGCGCGCGACGGGCGCGGCCGCGCCACGCATCAAGCCGAACGCAACATCTATATCCCGCAGCCGAATTATCTGGTGCTGTACGGCGGCGAGCCGATCGACGTCACGAAACTCGAATTGATACGGCGCACGAAAAACCAGCATCGCATTGTCTGGCGTACCGTCAAAAGTGAGAACCGCTCGGCGGACGTAGATGACGGAAGCGTAACCTTCGCGAGAGACGGCTCCGGCACGTTGGTTCGCGTTGCCGGCCTGCAGAAGTTCCGCCTGCCCGCCGCCGTCGACGCAGCTCGCTTCGACCTCTCACCCGGAGTGATGGAGATTCTCACGTCGGCGGCATACCGCACGTACGTCGAAGGAACGATTGCGAACCTGGAAGCGGCGTACGCCGGCGAGGACTCCCGTATCGGTGAAAATCTCGATGAATCATGCGGTGAAGATGGTCAATCAGGCGCGGATGCCGTGCTTACCTCGACCGCCGAACGCCTCGGCGCAATCGCCCAAAAATTCCTCGCAGCTGCCGGCGCGTACGAGTATTCCAGCGCATCCGATGCCCAAGTGATGGATCGTGCAACGGCCGACGCAGACGGTTTTTACCACTTCGAGCCCGCGCGCGACTCCAGACGCTGAATGAAAGCACTCGTTACCGGCGCGACAGGATTTATCGGTTCGCACATCGTGCGCGAACTCGTTCGGACCGGCCATTCGGTCCGCGCATTCACTCGGCGGCGAAGCGATCGGAGTGCGCTCGCCGGCATGCACGTCGAGATCGCGGAAGGCGACCTTGCCGACATGAAATCGCTGCGCCGCGCGTGTCGGGGATGCGACGTCGTTTTTCACGCTGCGGGCATGTTCACGTATTGGACGGACGACAAAACGCTGTTTGACACCATGGTCACCGGTACGATCGACGCGGTGGACGCGGCGGCCGACGCCGGAGTGGAACGCTTCGTTTTGACGTCTTCCAGCGTTACGCTCGGATCGAGCACGAAAGCCATCCCTCGCGACGAAAGCGATCGAATGGGAGCGGAGCCGGGTCCGGTCTATTTTCGTGCCAAGGCGCTCCAGGAACGTGCGGCATTCGCGCGCGCAGCTGAAAGAGCGATGCCGCTTATCGCTGTCCTCCCCACAATGACCGTCGGCCCGAACGACGCAAAGCTCGTGCCGAGCAATGCGGTAATCGTCCGGTACATCGAAGATCCGTACCACGTCACGTTCCCCGGCGGATGCAACATCGTAGGCGTCCGCGACGTTGCGCGAGGACACGTGCTGGCGGCCTTCAAGGGTAAGCCGGGGCAACGTTACGTGCTGGGCTCGGAAAATCTGGAGTGGTCGCTGATACATCGCATCGTTTCCGAACTCTGCAACATCTCTGCACCAACGATGATGGTGAACGAAACGTTCTCGTATTTGAGCGCAACGGTGCTCGAATGGTTTGCGCATATGGAGGACAAGCCGCCGGCGCTGACGCGGGCGCAAGCCGAAACAGTCGGACGCTTTTACTGGTACCGACACGATCGCGCAAGCGCTTTGGGCTATTCGCCGGCGTCCGCGCGCCGAGCACTTGCGGACGCCACCGCCTGGTTACTTTCGAGCGGGCACATCGATCCTTCCATCGCGCGAAGCATTCGCCCCTCGCCGGAGTTGCGCATCGCACGAGAGGTCGAACGATGAAAACCTTTCAATCGGTGGCGGTGCTACCGTTTCCGCGCGACTCCGTAGCGCGAACCATTCGCGACGATTTGCAGAATCTGGTTCCGCTTCTTACCGACATCCGCGCTATCACGCCGGTCGAGCGAAAGAAAAATGCAGGCGGCACACTCTTGCTCGTGAACCGCTGGGAAACGTTCATCAAGGTGCCGCAAGCGGTGCGGGAAGCTGCGGGCAAGCCAATCGCATGGCTCGATTACGCAACATGGACAGCGGACGGCAATTGCTCGTGGAAGGTGGAACCGGGGCTGTTCACGGAGCGCATTCAATGTGCGGGTCAAACGCGATTTGAGTCTGCCATGGGCGGACGTGGAACGCGAATCGCGTTTGCAGGAAGTATCGACGTTGGACTGTCCGGCGTTGCATCCGCAACGCAACTCGCGGTTATTTCCGTCGTCGAATTTTTGGCCGTCGGTGTGATTCCTCGGAACTTTCAGCGGCTCGCGCAGGCCGCGCGGCAGTACCTTGCCGAGAACGAGCGGTAGCAGAAGCGCCGCGACGTTCGTCGAGGAGAGCCGAATGATGAAAGCCTAGCCGCGGATCGTCGGAAAGCTGTAGCCACGGGCAAAAGTTCTGTATCGGCGGCATGTCCACGCGCAGCCGCACCGTGTTCTCGGGATAGTTGTAAATCGTAATGTGATTGAGGCCGCGGTTCGCCGTGAAGAGCAGCCGTTCGTTGCTCGAGAGCTGACAGCCGTAGATAGAATCGAGGACGGCGCCGCGGCTGACAATGTACGCAGCTGCATACCGGTGCGTGCTTTGAAAAAACGATTGACGTGCAAACACCTCGGTTATCTGGCTCTGAAGCTCGCGTGTCTTCGTCATGAGAATTTCCGGTCCCGGGCGCTCGTCGATCAATCGGAACGCGGCGAACGAGGCCAAATCGATGAAGACAATCGAGTGGCTCGCGCCGTTGCAAAAGATGAGTTCCTTCTGCGAAATGGCCATGTCCGAGTTGATGTGAGCCGGTATTTGCCTGCCCGCGCTCCAATGGCGAACAATTTCACCGCTTCGCGCGTCGATTTCGTAAGCGTACTCCTTGAAATAGGCGATTGCCCACTCGTGATAGCTTCCGCGCTCGTCCGGATGCACGCGAAATGATACTGCATAGAATCGATCGTCCCGCGGATGAGGGATGACGTGCCAGCACGTCGTCGGCATCGGAACGCGCCGTACGGCGCCGGTCTTTAAATCGAAAATTCCGACTTCTCGCGCTTCTCCGAGCGTGGGGTGGTCCATCGCACCGTACAGTACATATCTGCCGGAAGCGCTGCGCTTCATACCATGTGGGATCTTCACTGAATGTTCGGCGACGCGCTCGCCTTTACGCAGATTTCGAACATCGAAACGATAGAAGTACGCTCCGACGGGCGTGAGCACGCTCCAGTCGTCGAGCCAGACCAAATGCGTACTCCCGCGCAGCGTCGAATCGCTTTGCTCGAACCGCAAGGTGGAGATCCGAGCGCGTTCTTCGAGCGTGCGCGCATCGTAAAACAGCAGGTGTTGCCCCGCGTTACCGAGATAACCGATTGTGCCGGCCGGATTGATCATCACGGCGTGACCGGCCGCGACGCCCTCGTAGTAAACGATTTTAAAAGCATAGGCATCGCTGGCGGAGTCGTAACGAAACAGGCAGACGCCCGCAAGCCCTTCCAAACCGTTGAGGCCATTGCCGTCGAGCGCAACGTGATAAGCCAAGTCGTACGGCATAAGCCGAGCCTTCGCTGTGGTTGTGCGGCAGACTTTCGTAGGGGCATTTCACGAAGCTGAGCGAAGATGAGAACATGGCAAGGCGTAAAGCGCAGACCGCGGCTCGAGCGCCCAGGCGACGGCGCGGGGCCGCCTCCGCATCGGCCGCACGAGCCGGGCGTGCAGCCTCGAACGAATTTCTCGACCGCTATTCCAATCTGGTGAAAAACGCGATCAACGGAAACCTTCACTTGGCCACCCGCGCGCAGCACGTAATCGCAAAGTACGCTGCCGGCGCACAGAGCACTCGGCCCGGCGATCTCGGCACGGCTTGGTCGCAGGTTCTCGACGTGGGAATGAGCGCTTACGAGTCGTACGTCAAAGAATCGATCGCCTATTGGGATCAGTTGCTGAGCGCGGCAGAACGCTCACTTACGAGCGCGAAGCGCAAGTAGGTGGAGCTGAGTAACGAGCGGAGGCGCCTTGAGTAAGACGTCTCTGGGGCGGCGTCTGCACCCGCGCTAGGCTGCGCACATGGAGGTGCACATGAAACGTTTTGTTTTCGCCCTAGCCGCGGCTTTACTCTTGACCGCGATGAATCTCCCGAGCGTCCACGCGCAATCGACGGCTTCCGGCACGCCGAGCTTGTACAAGCAGCTCGGCGGCTACGACGGCATCGCAGCCGTGACCGACGACTTCATCCACCGGCTGGCGTCCGATTCGCGGTTTGCGAAGTTTTTTGCGGGCGTCAGTGATGCGCACAAAGCGCGCATACGGCAAATGTTCGTCGACCTGCTCTGTGCAAAAACAGGCGGCCCGTGCGTCTACGTGGGAATGGACATGAAGACCGCGCATCAAGGTCTGCACATCACGCCGGCCGACTTCGACGCGAGCGCGCAGCTCTTCAAACAGTCATTGGACAAATACAGCGTGCCGGCGGCCGCGCAGCAGCAGCTCTTTCAAATCGTCGGCGCTTTGAAACCGGACGTTACGATGCCTTAAGGACTGTAACGGCGGGCGGCGAAACGACTCGGATGATCTCGTCGCCCGTCGGCGCGCGCTACGTCGGCCGGCTGGAAGAGCGGGCGTTTTTACGCGAAGTCTTCGCTGGGCTTCGGCAGGGTGGTGCTGCCGTGCTCGTCGAGGGGGAAGCCGGCTCGGGCAAGACCAGACTGCTGCAAGAGCTGCGAACGGAAACGTCGGCTGCCACGTGGATCGTCGCGCAGCCGCTGCAATCCGCAAGCGAACCGTATGCGCCGTTCTATCTTGCAATATCCGCGCTCAATCGCCGCGACGCTGCGACCGGCGAGGTCCTCGCCGCGCTTGCGCCGGACGTACAAATACCCACGTCTCGACGTTTCGCGCTGATGCGCGCGTGGCTGCGCGCCTGCGCGGATCGCGCTTCCGTCATTTTGGCATTTGAAGACGCGCAGTGGGCCGACAGCGCATCGCTCGACTTGCTGCGTTTTCTCATTCAGGATGTCAAAAGCGAACCTGCAATGTTCCTGATAACGGTGCGATCCGGTGAAGAGCCCGCCGCAATTCAAGCGATGCAACCAGCGATCCATAGGGTCAAACTTCGCCCGCTCTCCGACGAGGAAGTTTTGGAACTTTTACGCGACGCCGTGCGCGGCCGCGGCGAAATCATTCCGGAGCGCTTGCGGCGCATCGCCGTGCTCGCCGAAGGTAATCCGCTGTTGGCAGAGGAGCTGTTGCGAAGCGCGCTCGCAGGTGAACAGGCAGAAACGGTGCCGTCCGTCAAGCGAACGGTCGAAACACGCTTCGCGCGATTGCACTCCACCGCGCAAGAGATACTCCAAATCGCCGCTTTGCTCGAGCGAATCGATGCAACCGAACTTGCGGCGGCTTCGCAACTCTCCGAAGCGGACGTGGAAGCTGCGCTCGAGGGCGCGCTCGCGGGCGAACTCGTGCGCGAAAGCAAGGGCAAATTTCAGTTCGTGCACGCTCTGACGCGAACGTCTATCGTCGAAGCGATGTCGCGCACCTCGCGCAAAGATTTGCATCGCCGCATCGCCCAGTGGTTGGAGAAGCGCGGCGCCGATCCGGCACTGCTTGGCCATCACTGGTATGAGGCGGGCGAAGCCGCTCGCGCCGCGCAGGCGAACGAACGCGCCGGAGATGCCGCCTTCGCCTCGCACGCGCACGCTGACGCGATCGTTCGCTACAAGCGCGCCCTAGACGCAAACCCCGACGAACCGCAGCCGCAACTGCGCCACAAGCTCGCCGTCGCACTCATCAAGAACGGCGATGCAAACCAGGCAGAGGAGCATCTGCGCATCGCGCGCGATACCGCGGAACAGAGCGGCGACGTCCCTCTGGTGTGTGCGTGCGATTTGTCGCTGTCGTTCGTTGCGTGGCGCGCGGGTAACACGCTTGCGGCGGTCGATATCGCGCAAACCGCGCTCGATCGCCTGAGTGATCGTGAACCGTCCGAACTGTATTTCAAACTTGCCACACGCGTCGCCATGGCAAGTCAAATTCGTGGAGACGAACAGCGCGCTGCCTCCGCGCTGCTGGCGGCCCAAGCATTCTTCGATCTCGGCGACGACGACACGCGCATTGCATTTTGCAACACGCAAGCGATGCTCGCCGCCTCGCGCTGGCAGGCTGACGAAAGCGCCGACGCATATGCGCGCGCCGTCGAAATCGCCGAGCGCAGCCAAAATACCGAGCTGCTGGTCAGCACGCTCAACAATCTGGGATTGAACGGAACCCTTCTGGGTCGGCCCGACATCGCATTTCCGGCGCTGAGACGCGCATTGGAAGAAGCGTACCGCAACGGGCTGCGCTGGCACGTCGTCAATACGGCCGCGACGCTCGCTCGCGCGTCGTACCTGTTTGGGCGTCTTGTGGAGGCGCGCGATGCGCTCCTGGATGCGCTTGCGGTCAACGTCGACTCACCGGCGATGCGCGCACTGATCATTTGCGGATACGGTCTGCCGATCGCGCTGAGTCTGCGCGACGAGGCGCTTGTGAGCAAAGTCGTGAGCGGCGATTCCGTCGCATTCGCGCTCGCTTCGGGAGAAGCGCAATTCATCGGCGGTGTCGTCGGTCCGTACGTCAGGTATCTCGCTTCGAAAGGCGACGCCACCGGCGCGGCGGCGCTCGTGGAGCGCGGCATGGACGCACTGCATGCGGGTGAAAGGCCGACGTTCTTCCTGCCCTACGTCGCGCAATTCGCAAATCCGTCATACTTTGCACGCGGGCGCGAGCTGCTCGAAGCGCTGCCGTCCGATCGCACGCGTACGGCCGAGCGGCATGTTTTCGACGCGCATCTCGCGCGGCGCGAGGGCGACAAGGCGCGAGCGAGATCCTGTGCGCTCGCCGCGGCTGCGATCTACCGCGAGCTGCAGTGGCCGCTACTGGCTGCAGAGTCGCTCGTGCTTGCCGGCCACACCCAAGAAGCGCAGCGCATACTGACTGTATGCGGAGCGGCGCCGGGGCCGGCGGCAGCCGGCGTGCTCGAACAGCTTTCGGCGCGCGAGCGCGAGGTTGCCGCCCTTGCCGTCGAGGGGCTTTCGAACCGCGACATTGCAACGCGGCTCTCGCTCAGCGAGCGAACCATCGGAAACCACCTGCAGTCGATATTCAATCGCCTCGGCATCAACAACCGGCGCGAATTGATGCGAAAAATGAGTAATCAGCGCGGCGCGCCTGAGTAGTTGATCTCTGGGTCGGAAAGTCGGGCGACGATAGCCTGAGAGCATTCCGAAAGGGAGGCTCTCTATGGCAATCGCCGATCCCGCTCAACCGGCACAATCGAAACCGCCGCACAGCGTCGTCCTGCGGATGATCGCCGGACGCTGGCTCTCGCAGGCGGTGTGCGTCACCGCAGCACTCGACATTCCCGAATTGCTCTGGCGCCGGCCGCAGAACGCCGACGAACTCGCTCGCGCGCTCGGAGCGCATCCACTGTCGCTGGAGCGCTTGCTCCGCGCATTGCAAAGCGCTGGGCTCTTCGAAGCCGACCACGCTGGAACGTGGACCGTTACGGCGTTAGGCCGGTGCTTGACGTCCGCGGGCCAGCCTTCGCTGCGCGAGCTCGCGCAGTTCTTCGGATCGCGCGCGCACTACGCTGCTTGGGGTGCGCTGGAATACAGCGTGCGTAGCGGCGGATGCGCGTTCGAGCACATCAATTTTTTCCCGGTGTGGGAGAGCAGCGGCTTCAACGAGGCGATGGTTGGCGTCGGAGCCGTGCTTTTCGGCGGGTTGACCGACGCGTATGAATTCTCCGTTCACGGGTCGATTGTCGACGTCGGCGGCGGAGCCGGACAGATTCTCGCGCAGATTCTCATCAAATCAGCGCACACGCGCGGCGTTGTCTTCGACCTGCCGGCCGTCATACCGGCCGCATTGCGGTATATGGCCGAGCGCGATCTCGGTGC
>DATGJX010000124.1:0-7396 GCA_035294905.1 Vulcanimicrobiaceae bacterium
AGGCACGCAGGTTTTCAATGCGCAGGCTACCGGAACGGTGGGGAAACTCGGCTACGCATTCGTTCACGGCGTGAACGGAACGTATGGGCTCTTCGCGCCGCAATTTATTGCACAAACCGGCTCGCGCGGAAATGACTTCACATCTTCGACGCTTGCGGCGAGCACGTACTTGGTTACGGGCGACGTGGTGCTGCGCAATGACCTCGCGAAGCTTCGTTACGATTTTTCACCTGCCACGTCGCTCACGCTGACGGGCTATTCGGCGACTTCGTGGGACGACAAGACCGGCAACGGCGACAACGACTTCATCACGTACGACTACGCGCTTTATCAAGCGGCGTCGAGTCCCAACTGCACCTTGGCTAACGGCGCGAAAGGCGTAACCGTCCTCACCGATGCCGCGCCGAACGGCACGTGCGTGACGCCGAGCCAGTACGCGCTGGGTGCCAGCGGTCCGGCCGGCGGCGGGAACGGCCCTACGCAAGCGATACGCAATCAAGATTATCACGTGCGCCTGCAAACGCTGGCCGGCAAGAATCAAATCGTCCTGGATTCATTCGTCGACAACTACGGCCTGGACAAAAACCGTCCGGAATCTTTCATCAACGGCGATCTGGCGATCCTCAGCCTGCGCTATTGGACCTCGGGAACGCTGCTGAGCGACGACATAGCCGGAAACAAGAACGACTTCGGTTTTGGATTCTACACACAGCATCAATTCATCAACGGCGATACGGTGAGCGGAAGCACCGGCATCATCCCGAGTTCCGCGCTGCTCTCAAGGATCGATAGTTTCTTCGTTCGCGACGCTTTTACGCCGTCGGAGCACATCCAGTACTTTTTGAACGCGTGGTACAAGCACTCGCTCATCGGCGGGAACTCGTTCGATCCGCGTCTCTCGGTCGTGTACCGGCCCACTGCGCGCGACGTGTTCCGTCTGACCGGCGGCGGCTCCTCGGCCGATCCCGCACCCGTCGCGGTAGAACTCACCGGCGCCGGCGGCATCAATCCGGGGAATTGCTCGCTATTCGGTTTGGGGACCGTGCCCACTACAGGCGAGTTGCCGGAAAAAGCCAGCGACGTCGAAGCATCGGTAGGCCATCGCTTCGGTCTGGACGACTCACTGGAGTTCACCGCGTACGATACCAATGAAAGAAACACGATTTTCGAAGCGGATCTGCCGGCTGCGGGTTACCTGAACCAAATCAACTTCTACGGCGGTGCGAACTACCTGGACAGCGTTTACCACCACATCGAATCGATCTGCCCGAGCTTCGCGCCGCCGAACCCGCCTCCGACCATCGCAAACCTCACGGTCGCGACGAACGTCAACATCGCAAGCTCGCGGGCGCGCGGATTCAATCTCAGCGGACGGCTTCGCCTCACGCCGCAGTTCTTGGTGACCGCGTATTACAACGTGCAGTCGACCGTGGTGCTGAATATGCCGGACGAGATCCTCATGTCGAATCCGACGCTCATCAACGGCGCGCAGCTTCCCTTCATTCCGCTGCACACGTGGGGCGCAACGTTCGACCTGACCAACTCGCACGGCGGTGAAGTGTATCTCAACTACACGCACTTCGACGCCCATAACCCGCTCAACCGCGGGCCGTACGGTGAAGCCGACGCGTTCTTCAACCAAAGACTGAGCGCGGACACGTCGATCAATCTCGGTGTTTCGAACGTCTTCAATGAGGCCACGGATAACTACGGGCGCATTGGCTGGGGACTGTTCCAACCGGAGAATCAGTTCGGCACGGATCAAAACGCGCTGCAGCAAGGCACGGAACGCTTTGGCCTGGGACCGCGATCGTTCACATTCACCGTGACGCAACGTTTGGGCGCTTCCGGAGGCGCGGAGCAGCAGTAGCGCGAGCGTCGAGTCGACGCTGGTGATTCAGGTGGGCGTAATAATGCACGAGTATGTTCGAAGCATAGGCCCATCTTGGAGCAACGTATGACGTGGAAACGTGTGGCTCTTACCGCAGCAGTGCTCTCGAGTTTAGCTGTTGCAGCGCTTACGACGCCGATGCTCACACGCAGCCAAAGCGGCAACCAAAGCGCGAGCCCGGCGGTTCTGCGAGAACGCATCAAGCACGTCTTCATCATCTATCAGGAAAACGAGTCCTTCGACCATTACTTCGGCAGCTTTCCCGGTGCTGACGGTCTGGCGAGCGCATCGGCGCAGAGTCACGGCTTTCGGCAATGGGATCCGCTCGCCAAAGCATGGATAACGCCGTTTCGCATTACCGATCCGGACGTCGAGAGTCCGGATCACTCACGGCCGGGCTTGATTGCGAAAATGAACGGCGGCCGGATGGACCGTTTCGTCGCAGAGCAGGAGAAGGCGTCGGCAAAAGACGGGTACGGCAACGACGATCGGCGCCGTCTCGGCCAGCTCACGATGACCTACTACGATTGCGACACCATTCCGTTCCTCTGGAAATACGCGCATACGTTCGCGCTTTTCGATCGGTTCTTTCAAGGGATGACCGGGCCGTCGACGCCCGGCAACATCGAAATCGTTGCGGCGCAGTCAGGCCAAACTCAGGCGGCCCGCGACCCATCCGAAATCGTGAAGGACGAAGGCAAAGGTGCCGGCGTGCCGGTTGAAAACAGCATGGATCCGCCGTTCGGGCCGTATTCCGAGAAGCCCAAAGAGAAGCGGCAGATCGTGCAGCGTTACGCGACGGTGACGTTGACGCTGAACGGACGCAACGATCGTTACGCGACGCGCGACACCGACGGCGTGCGCGACGATTTACGCAGCATGAGCATGAGCGGTAAGCCGGCGGTTCCGTGGGGTTGGTATCAGGAGGGCTACAACGGTGCGAATCGTCCGGCGCTCGACGGGTATTCCGCACATCACAATGCGCTGCAATACTTTGCGTATATTCGCGAAAACAGCGTCTTTTGGAATCACGTAAGCACGCCGCAGACGCTCCTGGCGCAGATTCGTAGGAACGCGCTGCCAAGCCGCGGCGTCTTCTACGTCAAGGGAAGCAACCACAATCGTTTCGGCTGGCGTCCTGCGAACAAGTCGCCGTTCGTTCAGAAGCAGTTCATCGGTGACGACGATCACCCCGGCGAGGGTGATTCGGATCGCCAGGTCGCCGAATCGTTCGTCGCGACGTTCGTGAACGCGGTGGCGCGAAGCAAGTATTGGAAAGATTCCGCCATCATCATCACGTGGGACGACGAGGGCGGTTTCTACGACCACGTCCCCCCGCCCAGCTTCGAGCGCTGCTGGGACGGACATCCCTGCGGCGACGGACCGCGCGTGCCTTTCATTCTCATATCGCCGTACGCAAAATCGGGAGTGGTGACCCACGATCTCGCTGATACTGCTTCCGTAGTAAAGTTCATCGACACGGTGTTTGGTTTACCGCCGCTTGCATCGCTACCCGACGAAAAGCCCTACATGCCCGAGGGTCCGCGCGACGCCAACGCGCGGCTCACCGATCTGTCCGGCGCTTTCGACCGCGCGCGTTTGCGCGGACAGCGCGCTTTGATTCCCGCGTCTGCTGCCGAAATTCCCGACGATATCGTCAATGCGTTTCCCGCAAGAATGAATTGCACCACTCTGAACATCCGGCCCGCACACGTACCGGGAAGCGCGGTTGCGCCGCCCGGCTTTGCGCCGCTGCCCACGCAATATATTCCGTAATCAGGAGGCAAGATGGTACTCGTTCCACTTTCCCCGCCGCATGCCGTACCGGTGCTCAGCGGGTTCGATTACGTTGCGGTCGACTCGGCTCGCCGTCGCGTGTACGCCGCTCATACGGGCAGCGATGCGCTGCTGATTGTCGACGCGGAGAATGGGCGCGTGCTTGGGCAGGTCGACGTCGGCGGGCCGCTGCACGGCGTTGCCGTCGACCCCGATACGGGACACGTGTTCACCGGCGACGGCCTTGCTCGCACCGTGTCGGAGGTCGATCCGCGAACCCAGAACGTCCTACGTTCGACCGACGTTGACGGCAACGTCGATGCGATCGCCTACGATTCGGGGCTGCATCGCATCTATGCGGACGAAGACGACGGCACGCGCATATTCGTCATCGACGCCCGCACGATGAAACAGGTCGGCGTCGTGAAACTCCCCGGGCATAAACCGGAATATCTCGACGTGGACCCGCGCAGCCACGTCCTGTATCAGAACATCGCCAATCTTTCGGAAATCGCCGCGATCGATCCGCACTCACTCAAAGTCGTGCGTACTATCCCGACGCCGCAACTGCGCAACAATCACCCGCTGCAATTCGATGCGAAGTACGGCGTGTTGCTAGCCGGCGGCAAGAACGGCGTGCTGAACAGTTACAGCACCGGAGGGCGGCTGATCTCCACTGCGCGCATCAACCCCGCGGTGGACCAGTGCAATCTGGACCAGGCGACTCAGCGCATTGCGTGCGCCGGCGACGGAGAGATTGACGTGCTGCAAGTGGGCAGCGGCGGCGCTCTGCGCAGGATCGCAAGCACGCACGTCGCGCAATCCGGCGGCGATGCGCACACGCTCGCGTTTGACAATAAGACGGGGCGCCTTTGGACCGTGTGGGCGGCACCGAACGGCGATGCAATTCAGGCATTCACCGTAAAGTGACGACCGTCGCTTCTGAAGACGCGATCACCACGAGAGATCCGGCAAACGGAAAGGCCATCGCGCGCCATCCCCTCCATACGCCCGAAGAGATAGAACGCCGCCTTGCGCTGGCGCAATCTGCCTTTGCGGAATGGAGCACGAGGGCGTTGGAGCCGCGCCTTCATTTGGTGCATACCTTAGGCGCGTACTTCCGCACGAACAAGGAGGCGCTGGCGCACAACATCACTCGCGAGATGGGCAAGACGATCGGTGAGGCGGAGGCGGAAATCGAGAAGTGCGCGCGGGCGTGCGACTATTACGCGGATCACGCCCCGATGCAGCTGGCCCCGCAAAATGTCGAGACGAACGCGAAGCGCAGCTACGTCGCGTACCGCCCGCTCGGGCCGGTCCTCGCAGTCATGCCGTGGAACTTTCCGTTCTTTCAAGTGGTACGGTTTGCGGTTCCGGCGATCGCAGCCGGAAACGTTGCCGTGCTGAAACATGCATCCAACGTCACGGGCTGCGGCGCGACGCTCGAGAACGCGTTTCGCGAGGCCGGATTTCCAAGTGGGGTCTTCACCACACTCGTTATTCGCGCGTCTCGTGTCGAGGACGTGATTGCAGATTCCCGCATTGCCGCGGTGACGGTAACGGGCAGCGAACCGGCGGGTTCCGCGGTTGCGGCCGCGGCGGGGAGACATCTGAAGAAAAGCGTCCTGGAACTGGGCGGATCGGATGCATTCATCGTGCTGCGCGATGCGGACGTGCAAGCTGCCGCAAAGACCGCAGTGCGCGCGCGTTTTCAGAACTGTGGGCAGAGTTGCATCGCGGCGAAACGCTTCATCGTAGAAGCGCCGGCGTACGAAGCGTTTTGCGACGCCTTTGCGAAGCGTGTGAGCGAGATTCGTGTGGGCGACCCGATGGACCGCGCGACCACGATGGGTCCGCTGGCGCGTCACGATCTTGTCGACGAGTTGGAGCGCCAAGTCGAGCAGTCGCGAGCGAGCGGCGCACGCGTTTTGCATGGCGGCGCGCGCATTCCGGGGCCCGGGGCGTTCTACCAGCCGACGCTGTTGGCGGACGTCACAACGTCGATGCCGGTCTTCAGCGAGGAAACGTTCGGCCCGGCAGCCGCGATTCTGCCTGCTCGCGACGCTGACGAGGCGGTTGCACTTGCGAACGCCTCACGCTTTGGTTTAGGAAACAACGTTTGGAGCGCAGACGTCGAACGCGCGGAGCGCATCGCCGGACGCCTGCAGTCGGGCTTGGTCTTTATCAACGATATGACGGCGTCGGATCCGCGTTTGCCCTTCGGCGGCGTGAAGAAAAGCGGCTACGGCCGCGAGCTGGCGCAATTTGGTCTGCGTGAATTTACCAACGTTCAAACCGTCTGGATAGGCTAAAAGTTCATGCGGCGATCCTGCCGCTTGAAATAGAGCAGCCCCCTACTCGCCCATCACAGTCCGCGAGCCGGCAAAAATATACTCGCAAGTATACTCGCGTTGTTGTTTTGTGAAGAAGCGACGCGAGATCGTCCCGGACTTGAACCCAAATCGGAAACGCTGCGGGGCTCGACGCGATCGGCAACGTACGCGGACTTCCCGAGACGATCGTCTTGGACAATGGCCCGAAAGGACGAGCGCAGCGATGCTGCGCTGGTCGATAAATCGGAGGTCCAAGTTGGTAGCGCCAACGGGAATCGAACCCGCGTTCCGTTCATGCTCGTGCGTGGCGGGCGGTGCGTCAACGGGTCTCCGGTGCACAGTTGGGCACCGAAGGGCACGTAATGCGTGCCCTTGGCGCGCCCACCGAGAGCGACATCAGTCCCAATCGCCGTTGTTTCTCCTTCCCAGAGATTAAGATCCTATACTCACGTATCGACCGCACCATTACGTGGGCATCGGCCATTCCGCTTTCCGCATCACACGACCGCTTACGCGTGGGAACCTAACGCTGTTGTCATGCGCGCAGCCGCGTGAGAATTTACATCACTCCGTGAGAATATCGCCGCCTCGTGAGAGCCCTTTGCCAGCAAAGGCTTCGTCAAACGTAGTGCACAAGGTGCGGATACAGCCGCGATTCGGGAGGGCCAGTCTTCCGTGCAGGGGCGGCCGCGTGGGTAGTACCTGCAGCCAGTATTGGCCAGAGCGCTGGCACCTATGTACAGGGGAAAAAGTCAGGGTAGCATACCACCGCCCGCAAGGCGCGGCCGTTGCGCATCACAAACGCCACTCCACGATGAAGCCGCAAGGCCGCAATTCCGAACTCAGCCCGCTCCTGAAAACGCCGTGGGACAAGGGAGACCGGCTTACGCACAAACCCGCGTGGTCGCCCGAAAAAGTCGCGCAGGCGCTACGCGGCATTGACTACAAAGACACGAACGAGTTTAAAGAAAGCCGCCGTAATGGTTTGCAGGCGTCGTATGTCACGCGAGTCTTCAGGTGCGGCTGCACCGCGTTCGAAGATCGCGGTTGGCTGCCGTGCGACGACGCGCTGCACAATGCGCTCGCGTTCAATGCACCGAAATCCACACTCGCGCTGCGATTGGAGCAACAACGAGATAAATTCGATCGCGTACTCGCGCACGCGTGGTCGATCTCAGAGTATAAACCAAGCGACGTGGATACCCGCTCCCAGCACGGCATTAGTGCAGCTAAATATATGGAGACGTTTGATCTTGGATGACGTCCCTTAAAATGCTGTAAAAGGCCGGTGGCGAGGAGCCACCGTTTCGGTTCGGAAGATTCATTTTGTGAACAACTTCTCAACCGAAGGGACGAAACGGTGGCCGATTACGATGTTACCCTATCCGAGTCGATG
>DATGJX010000125.1:0-17171 GCA_035294905.1 Vulcanimicrobiaceae bacterium
CAGGAAGCATACAGGACGCTGTTCGGCGATGGGCAGAGGCCCAAAGCCTAGCACGGTGACCGACGACCTAGTCCGCGGCGTGCCCTTTCGGACTTGCCCGTTTCCTCGCCGCGGCGGCACGATCATCACATGGGAGTCGACAGAGCGGCGTGGAGGCCTTATGCACTCGCCGCATTGATCGTGGCCGCCTGCGTCGCGTTCATGGCAGGGCGCCACGAGCTGACCATCGACACGTACAAGGCGTTTTATTGCGGCGGAAAGATCCTCGCCGCCGGCGGCAATCCGTATCTCGTCGAGCCGCTGCGGACGTGCGAGCACGCCGTCTACTCCGCACCAACCTTCCCCGCTTTTTCGGTCGAGCCGGCGCCGCTTCCGACATACGCACTCGCCGGGTTCGCAGTGTTGGCGCTGCTTCCGATGCATCTGTCGTACGCGCTTTTCGTAGCGCTGATGGCCGCGGCGCTGTTCGCGATCGCGTTCGCGCTCGCGAAGATCACCGACTTTTCACCGGCGATCGTCGCGCTGGTTGCGCTGCCCATCTGGGCAATGACGCTGGGATACGGTGAGATTCCACCCTTCGCGGTCGCTGCGATAGCGCTCTGCGGATTGGCTCTGGTGCGCGAGCGGTATACGATCGCGGCCGCATTCGCGTGCGTCGCAATGATTCAGCCGCACGTGGCGCTTCCGTTGTGCGTCAGTCTGTTTCTCTGGATGCCGAAGACGCGCGTGCCCCTTGTGATCGGAGCCGTGCTCCTGGCGGCAATCGGTCTGATAGCGGGAGGCGCGCACAATACGATTGCCTACTACACGACGTATCTGCCCGCGCAGAACGCTTCGGAAATTATCGCTAGCGACCAATACAGCCTCACGCACGTACTGCATATAGTTGGAGTGAGCGGCGGTCTCGCGTCGAAGCTGGGCTTCTTCTCCTATCTCGTGATGCTGGCGCTGGGCGTGTTCGCGGCACGCCGGCTCGCGCGCGAACTCGAAACACCGGCGCTCATCGCCTTTGTTCCCGCGGCGTTCGTGCTGCTCGGCGGCCCGTTCTTACACGACACGCAAATCCTGGCAGCGCTGCCGCTGGCGCTCACGCTGCTTGCGCGAGCGCAGTATATGCGTCCACTCATCGCGATTGCCACGGTCCTTCTGGCAACGCCTTGGACGCAATCGCACAGCCGTTTGCTGATCGTTGCCATTTTCATCGAAGCGGCGGCGCTGGGTTTCATCATCTTCAACGCGCAATCGGCGAGGCTCGGCAAAGCCGTGTTGCTTGCGGTGTTCGTGACGGCAGCCGTGCTCGGCGTCAACCGTCTTCCGGCGCCGTCGATCGACGTGGCAAACCAAACGCCCATACAGATTTCGGGCACTGCTCCTGCAGCGGACGCGTGGCACGCTCTTCTTCTCTCCTCGACGTTTTGGAGCACGCCTTCGCCGCGTTCCGAAGGACGCAAAGTGCCCACGTGGCTGGGCCTCGCATTCCTGCTCATCGCGTCTTTGCGCAAGCAACAGCGGCGCGTGCCGGAAGCGGCGGTAGAGGAACCGCAGCCGCGCGCGGGAGCGAGCAGCAAGCTCTACTGGGTCGATGCGATCAAAGGATTGGCGCTCTTCTGGATCGTTTGGAATCACGTTTCCGAGCGCATATTCGGCTCGCCGTACATGGCCAATCCGACGGCCTCTTGGCCCGCGCTCGGGGAACGCATCGCGCAGCTCGCACCTATCGGCCACGGCTTGACGGCAATCGGCGCAAACCTTTCACGCTACATCGGCTGGACCGGCGACCAGGGCGTGGGGCTGTTCATCGTCATCAGCGGCTTCTTGCTGGCGCTCGGACAGATTCAAAGACCCACCGATATCAAAAGCTTCTACGACCGGCGTCTGCTGCGCATCTACCCGCTTTGGATCGGCATGCACATTGCGTTCATCCTGCTCTGGTTTGCGGTCGGGAAAGGACTCGATCCCACCGATCCTCGCACGCTTGCAAGTATCCTCGGACTGCGCTTTTTGCCGGGCGTGTTCTACTATTTCGCGCCGGCGTGGTGGTACGTCGGCCTCGCGCTGCAGCTCTATCTCGTTTTCCCGTTGCTCGCCGCGCTGATGCGGCGCTACGGGGCACTCCGCTTCCTGATTTCGTGCATCGTCATCGGCTGCGCGATCCGCGGAATCGGCTTGTTCGTCGCCGGTGGGTTCGTCGACGAATGGTCACGCGGCGGCATCTTCATCACGCGTTTGCCGGAGTTTGCCTTCGGCATGTGGCTTGCCGCCATGTACGTGCGCGATTCTGCGCGCTTTGCGCAACTTCTGCGCGCACCGCAGGTTATCGCGCTTGCCGTTCTCGTGTGGATTGCCGGAAACGCCGCGTCGCTTACGCTTTGGGGTTTGAGCGTTGCGCCGCTGCTGCTCTCGCTTGGATCCTTCGTTCTGGCATATGCGTTCGTTACGTTCGCCGTCGAGCGCGTTTCGGCGGTGCGTACGGCGGTTGGCTGGACCGGGGAGCATTCGTACTCGCTCTATCTGCTGCATCAGCCGTTCATCGTCGTCTTGGTCGCCGCGTCGATGTCGACGACGCGCCAATTCGCCGGAATCGCCGCAGCGTTGGCCGCAACAGCCGTGCTCGCTCTAGTCTTGGAATGGATTGTCGCGCGAGCTGAATCGACGGCTGCGGGTCTTTCGACGCGATTCGGCGCGAAGCAAGTGGCGCTCAGCGCCGTTGCCGCAGTCCTATCGTGCTACGTGATTCTGCTTGGCGCCGAAAGCATCGTGCGAGTTCGCGCACCGCTCGAGGTCTTCGGCTGGGGCGAACGGCCGTCGCTCCAAGCGGATCCCATCGTCGGATGGAAATTGAAGCCGAATCAGACGCACCGTTTGCGCTGGACGAGCTACGACTACGTGATGCAGGCAAACGCATTAGGCTTTCCGGGAGAGGGATTCGCAGTCGATCCGCCGCGCGGAACGTTCCGGATCATGACCCTTGGAGATGCGTTCACCAGTGCCGAGGGGGTCGACACGCAATACTCTTGGCCTCGCCGCCTACAAGGAATTCTCGACAAAAAGGCACCGGGCCGCGTGCAGGTCATGAATTTTGCAATCACCGGATACGGGCCGAATCAGTATTCCGCCGTCACGCAAGAATACGCTCCGATCTATCACCCGAAGTTGATCGTGATCGGCATGTTCATAAACGACTTCGAGGACGCGCTTCGCACGAACGACGATTTTCGCCAGGACATCGGCTTTGGGAAACCTCCGGCCGACGGCCTCATATCGTTCTTCGAGCTGCAGCAGCTGAAAGCGCATTGGGCGGTACGAGTGCGGGATCCGTTGACCTCGCGGATTCGGCGCCGCCCTACAAACGAAGGGGCGTTTTTCGGAAACATCCGCTTCTTCGACCGCAAGCTGCAGAGCCGGTGGATTTCCGGAGCGCAGATAACGCGCGAGCGGTACGCGCAAATCCAAGCGGTAGCGCGGCGCAGCGGCGCACAGGTTGCCGTCGTGCTGTTCCCTGCGTCCGTGCAGGTGTGCGGGCGAAGCGACCTGCGCTACTACCCGAGTCACTTCAGCCTCGACGACAGCGCGCGGTACGATAGGAATGCTCCGCAAAATCTAACGCAAACCCTTACGGCCTCGCTTCGATTGCCGTATGACGACCTGCGCCCAGCGCTACGTGCGGGGAGCATGTGTCCGTACCAGCCCCGCAACATGCATCTGACCGTCTACGGGCAGGACCTTGCGGCCAATGCGATCGCAGGGTTCCTGCGCAGCCGCGGATTGGTGCCGCGCAGCTGATGGCGCAAGCCGCTCGCATTTCGCTCGTCGCAGTTCGCCGGCCGACGCTTGCGTTGATCGCCGCGGCGAGCTTTCTGCTCATTGTGCCGCTTGCATTCGTCCTGAACATTTGGCAGGACGAAGCGTACACGCTCCATACGACGAGCCAAGGCGTTGCATTCGCATTCGCGCAGTCGCTCTCGTTCGAGCAAAACGCGCCGCTCTATTTTGTTTTACTCACGCTTTGGCGTCACGTTAGCGAAAGCATCTTCTTCTTACGCCTGTTTTCGGTACTGTGCGCAGGCTTGACGCTGCTGATGGTTCCCGGCATCGCGCGCCGGTACGTTCCGCACGCCAACGCCGGCCTTGTGATGATCGCGATTGCGTGGAATCCGTTCTTCGTCTGGGCGGCGCTGGAGATGCGGCCGTACGCGCTAATCATTCTCTCCTCGTCGCTGCTGCTCGTGACGTTTTACGATGCGTTCCTCGCGCCCGAGCCAAAACGTTACGGAGCGCTTCTCTACGCCGTATGCGCGGCAGCTGCGCTCTACACGCAATATTATCTGGCGTTTCTCATCGCCGCCCAATTCATCGTTCTCTGCGTCGTGCGCCGCGGCCGATTGCCGGCGTTTTTGATCGGTGCGGATGCTGCGGCCATTGCATTCGCCCCGTTGCTCACAATCATCCCGGGTCAGGTGCAGAATTTCCGCTCGCCGTTCGCGCCGCCGTCGCTCGCGCGTTCCTTCGGCACGCTGACGAGCATCGTGGCGCATTACGTGCTCCCTCTGCCGCTGGCGCACCCGACCATCGTCTACGCAGTTCTAGCCGCGGTGCTGGCCGCAGCGGTCGCGATCGCCTTTATCCTGCGCCCGGGCGCATTCTCCAAGAGCGGCGACGCGATGCTGCCGGTTACGACCGTACTTGCCGCCGGAATCTTCGCCGCGGTGACGCATGCCGCGCACGTTCAAGTCCTCGTTCGTCACGGCGCCTTGCTGTTCGTGCCGGCGGTCCTCAGCGTCTTTGCGATGTTGACGTTTCTCCGGGCCGATCTGCGGTCGCGCGCGATGACGGCATGGTTTTGCATTGCCGTTGCCGCTTCGTTCGCCGGACTCGCGCAGACGTACGGCCACATGGCAAAGCCGGGCGACTGGCCGCGTGTCGTTGCCGCCTTACAAGAACACGAGGCGCCCGGTGAACCCATTGCCGTATTCGAGGCGGAAAACGCGCTGCCGTTTGCATTCTATTATCGCGGTCCCAACCGCGTCGTGGCGATTCCCGCCGCCGTAGATTTCCGGCAATACGACGTTTCGAAATTCGTCGTGCGCAGCGACCGACAGCTGCAGCGTGTGATGCCTCGTTCGAAGCGTTTGTGGCTCATCACGGCGGGCGAGTGCACATCCGCCGATCTGCAGTTCGGCTGCGGCGTGCTCGAACGGTACGTCTCCACGCATTATCGCGTGGAGTATGACGCCTCGTTCTACGAGTCGCGCCTGCGGCTGCTTACGCCGCTGTAGGAGCGAGCGGCTAGACCTTTTCTTTACGCCTTTTGGGGCCGAAGGTCCTAAAGCGCATTAAGTAATGTCCGATACTGAGATCGGGACGCATTAAGACGCCCCGTTTATTTGGACCTGCACTCCATCATCCGCAATCAAAAAATCCGCAGGAAGCAAGGAAGCCTAACCTAGCCGGAATTCGAGCCGCTGATTTTAGGGGAGCGGCGCGAGCGGATTCCCTCAACAATTGAGGTGCCCGAATGCAGCGCAGTTGGCGTGTGTTTGCTATTGCCCTAATCCTGGTTTTGCCCGCATGCGGCGGGGGCTCAGGCGGAGCCCTGCCCCCGCAACTGAGCCCGGCAAATAACGGCAAGCATACCGGCCAACCGAGCCCGCAGCCGAGCAGCACGCCAAGTGCGGCACCGAGCTCCGCGCCCACGTCGTGGCCGAGCGCTTCTCCGTTCCCCTCGCCCACGCCGATTCCGACGCCGCGGAAAACGCCGACTCCGACTCCCGTGCCGACGCCGACTCCCGTGAGGACGGCCACTCCCGCACCCACGCCGACGCCGATCCCGACTCCGACGCCGCTCTCCGGCAATGTCGCTCGCTATTATGGATGCCCGGTATTCACCGCGGGGGACTACTACAACGCTCCGGTCACAAATGCGGCGATCGATCCGAACAGCGCAAACTACATCAACACCATCATCTCGGCGGGCGACAACGCCGGCTTCTATGCATCCACCGGCGTTGAGAGAGTGAACGACGCAGTCGACTCCACGCCGATGCTCCGTGTCGCACAGGACGTCAGCTACCACTCGTTCCCCGATCCGTATCCATGGGGCTCGGGATACTACATCGAGCCGCTCAGCGACAAGCACGCCATGATCGTGCAAACACAAAGCTGTCACGATTATGAATCGTACGGCACGGCATACGACGCGTCTTCAGGCAAACTCTCCGCATTTAGCGGCGCAAATTGGGACTTGACGCAGCCCTTCGTTCCGATGCCGCCGGGATCACCCTCGGCGATGGCATCGGGGTTATCACTCTTCGCCGGCATGGTGAAGTGGGAAGATTATCAGTCCGGTGCGATCAATCACGCCCTGAATTGGGCTGCGGTCGCGCACACGGTAGCTGAATACCGCTTCGTGCGTCCGGCAAGCGATACGGATCAACTCACGTTCAACGGCAGCAGTCCGTATCAACTGCCTTACGGCGCGCATCTGCGCCTGAAGGCATCGTTCAGCACCGCCGGGTGGGGTCCGCAAGCGACGATGGTCGCCAACGCCATGAAGACGTACGGCATCTATCTCGCCGATACCGGCAGCAGCAGCAACGCGCTCTATTTCTCGGATGATACAAACGGCGCGAATCCGTGGAACGGCAGCGACTTGTCCGCTCTGTCCAAGATCAAACTCTCGGACTTCGACGTGCTGACACTCCCTACAATCCAAACCGTACCCGGCCACTAACTCCCCTCTCCCTATAGGATTTCTGCACCACATGAAGCTTCGCAAGCTCGCTTTCGTATTGCTCATTGCTATTTCACTGACATTCGCCGCATGCAGCGGCAATAACGGCGGATCGCTTCCCTCGGCCGCGCCGGCCATCGAACCATCCGCAAATTCGGCAGTCAACACGTCTTCGAGTGTGCTGTCGTCAACATATACAACGACGATCATGAACGATCAGCCGACCGCGTATTATCACCTGGATGACACGACGCAAACCGTACTCGATTCTTCCGGAAACGGCTTCGACGGCTGGATCGGATATGAGGTAACCAGGAACGCGCCCGGTTTGGTCGCCTCCATGAGCGACACCGCAATCGAGACGCCCGGCATAGCTGCGCTTGGCGGCGTCGTTCACATCGGGCCGCATCCGAAACTGAACCCGTCGAGTGCCGTGTCGCTGGAAGCGCTCATCCGTTTCTCCTCGACACCCGCGGATCACGCGGTGCCCATCGAGTACGGTGAGCGCAGCAGCACCGCACCGTACGGATGGTTTTTCGAAGGCGGCCACCTCGTTGCGCAATTTACACTCTCATCCGGCGTGCTCAGCGTGCAAACGCCGAATGCGCTTTCGACGAACCAGATATACGACGTCGTGTCGACGTTCGACGGCACGAACGCGTGCCTCTATGTGAACGGATCCCTCGTTGCGAGCGCTTCAAAGAGCGGCACGCTGACCAACTATCTCACCGGTTACGGCTTGACCATCGGCGACTCCGCCTCGTACAGCGATCCCGCATTCAACGGCACGGTGGACGAAGTCGCCGTCTATGCCGGAAAAGCGCTCACTGCAACGCAAGTGAACAATCACTATTTGGCCGCGACCGCGTCCTCTCCGGCGCCATCACCGAGTGCATCTCCGAGTGCATCGCCGGCTCCGACCGCATCGCCGCGACCGACCCCGACCGCATCGCCGCGACCGACTCCGACTCCTAGCGGCGGCAACGTTGCAACGTATTACGGCTGTCCGGTCTTCACCGCCGGCGATTACTACAACGCACCGATTACGAACGCACCCGTCGATCCCGAAAGTGCAAACTACATCAACGGGACCATCCAAGCCGGCGATCACGGAGCATTCTACGCTTCAACCGGCGTCGAAAAAGTCAACGGCGCGATCTCTTCGACGCCGATGCTGAAGGTCAAGCAGGACGTGAGCTATCACTCGTTCTCCTCACCGTACCCATGGCAGTCGCCGTTCTTCATCGAACCGCTCAGCGACAGGCATGCCATGGTCGTGCAAACGCAGAGCTGCCACCTTTATGAAAGCTACGGCACGCGGTTTTCGAGCGGCGTTCTTTCCGCATTCAGCGGCTCCAACTGGGATCTCACCAAGCCGTTCGTTCCGATGACTCCAGGACAGCCGTCGTCGATGGCGTCGGGGCTGTCGATGTTCGCCGGCATGGTCAAGTGGGAGGATTACGAGTCCGGTGCGATCCGGCACGCGCTCAACTTTGCAGCGGTCGCACACACCGTCGCGCAATACAAGTTCGTTCGTCCGGCGAGCGACACGGATCAGATTACGTACTACGGATCCAGCTCCTACCAGCTGCCGTACGGCGCCCATCTGCGCCTGAAGGCATCGTTCAGCACCGCGGGATGGGGTCCCGAAGCGACGATGGTTGCCAATGCGATGAAGACGTACGGCATCTATCTGGCCGATACGGGAAGCAGCAGCAACGCGCTGTACTTCGCGAACGCTGCGAACGGCACGAACCCGTGGGACGGCAAAGACCTCGCGTCGCTCTCGAAGATAACGCTTTCTGATTTCGACGTCGTCGAACTTCCCGCAATCCAAACCGTTCCGGGGCATTGATAAGGACGGAAGCAGTCTGAGGCACCCACGAGGAAGTCCCCGGTCATGATAGGGCCGGGGACTTTCTCGTTCACATCCACCGATGGATCCGGCTTCGATTTCTACAAAGAAAGCTGGCCGATCTTATTCGCGGCGCTTTCGGCAAACCAGACGCATTCGTGCTTGGCGCTCACCGGCTGACACAATGAGATGCCCGATGGCGCGCTATGCGGCGTCGGTATGCGGTATTCGGTAAGCACCCCGCCCGTCGTAATGCGGCCGATCTTATTCGCGTTGTGCTCGACAAACCACAGATCGTTATTCGTGCCTTCGATTATCTGTGCGGTCGACGCGTTGTCGTATAAGTAAAGACCGTGTAGAGCGTTTGCCGTCGGCAGCGGATAAGTCGTCAACGTTCCGTTCGTCGTCATTGTGCCGATCGCGTCTGCACCTGCGAGTGTAATCCATAAAGCGCCGTCGGGTCCAGTCGCGATGCCTTGCGGGCCGCTATTATTCGGAAGAGGTAGGTTTCTCAGCTCTTTGCCGCCGGGGGAGAGCACCTCGACGAAGTCATTATAGGTTTCTAAGTCAAAACGATTGACGTACAAATTGTGATCCGGGCCTACGGCAATTCCGCTCGGATGCGGACAAGTTTCATCCAGCACGACTCCGTTTTCGGCCGGCGTTATTTCATCAACGAATCCGCAAAAGTCATCGCTGCTAAACGTAAATAGAACCGTGTCATGTTCACCGGAAATGATTACATCCGGGGCTCCCCAACTTTCTGGTGTTGTAGGTCCACCGGTCACTGGTTCCATTTGGCCAGACTCCGATATGCGGAAAAGCGTGGAGGTTGATGATACAAACGACGCGGTAACGGCGCCGGCCCAGATCGCGTGTTGCGCGTACGCGAGACCGTTGTAGAAATACCCCGAGGGAAGGCGGAACGTGCTGAATTCACTATTCCTAAACACGTTTACCGCGCCTGAGGTGAGGACCCAAACACCGTTCGGTGTCGAAACGATATCCCGCGGATAGCGCTGTCCGGCAGGAAGCGCAATCTCGCGAAACACCGGATTGCTACTACCCGCAAGTGCAACGTTGCTTCCCAGAGTTGACTGCTCAGCAGCTGACTGCGTGTTTAGGACAGGCGGCGAAGTCGGCGATGGGCCGTGACATCCGGCTGCCAGTAATACCGCGAACAATAATGCAAGGCGTTTATATGCCCTACTCCGATTATCTCGCATGAACACCCCTTCCGCTCGATCCAACTTAGCCAACGGCCCGATAACGGTGTATCCCATGGTACTTGACCCGCGGTCACCCTGGTGAGAGCCTTTGGCATCATTCGTTGCGAAACGCTGACGAACGTGCGCCGCATGCGCGCCTTCGATAGCGAGGACGACATTCGCTGGCAGCGCGAGAGTAAACCAGCGGCCCGCATTTCGTCAAGGTTTTGGTAGAGCCATTGCGTCGTTCAGTACCTAACCGTTTTTAGGATTGCGCGATTTAGGCACCTGCAGGCACACTCGCGTCACGACGGCTGCGTCTCTCTACGCGCCTTGCCCCCCGCATGCGTGGTATGATGCCGTGGCGACCTTTCAGGGAAATGGAGTGGGTATGCGTTTCCTAACGTCCGTTTGCTACGCGCTCTTCTACTCAGCGCCGGCGTTACCGCAGGTTTCGCCGCATGCGGAGGATCCGCGACCCATGGCTCCTCCGCAATACCCCCTCGGTATTTAAACCAAGGTCGGCATACTCATGGAATATTCGCCGCGAGTGCGCCGATAGTTCTGCAAAGCCCCTCGGCATCTGCTGGTCAAACGTACTCCGTTACCGTTACGTTCAGCGCTACCCCGAACCCAGCGGATCTGTTGCTGTTCTTTGTGAAGAGTAACGTGGCTGCAACACCTATGCCGTCGCCTGCCGCATTAGCGTGGAAGGACTCATCCAGCGCCATCACCGGGCAGAATTTATACGTCTACTATGCGACTGGCGAGTCGGCGACGAGATATTCGTTTACCGATACGACCTTAGGCAACTGGAACGTGACGGCAGTTGAAATTTCAGGTCAAGCAGCGAACAATTTTATTGATGATGAGGGCATCTTAGCGAACATCAACGCAACGACTACCCCAACGTCGTATAACATCGACGCGACGCAGGCCAACGACCTTGTCTTGGCAGGTCTCGTGGGCGGCGGCAATTGGGTGCAGGGGACGCCACCGCCAGCAGTTACGACGGAAAACGCCGCCTACACCAACCTGATCCCGTAACCGGCTACGGCGTCAATTGGGTAGATCAACTGCCGGATTTGGCGAGCCCGGGTCAAACGTATGACTCCTGGTCGACTGGGATCAACGAGAAATATTTCCGACGATTCAAACCGTTCCGGGTCATTAATCCGGACGGAAGCAGTCTGAGGCCCCGATGAGGAAGTCCCCGGTCATGCTAGGGCCGGGGACTTTCGCTTTGCTCTTGGGCGCGCTTACGAGCTGCCCGTTTTTCACAAGCGGCGATTACTACACAAAAGACGTTTCGCGCGCCCCCGTCGATGCGCACAGCGCTCGGTACATCGATTCGATGGTGGATGCGGGGGACACCGGCGGCTTTTGGGCGGCCGCGGATCCCGTCGAGTTCATCAACATCGCGAACGCGGGAACGCCCCGGCGGCGGGTGCTCGGGAAAGTTGCGTATCACCGCTTCGACACGCCGTATCCGTGGGCCGATACGTTTCGTATCGAACCGCTGAGCGACGCGCACGCAATCGTCGTCGACACGCGCACCTGCGAAGTGTACGAGAGCTACCAAACTGCGTATGCGGACGGAACGCTTACAGCATACAGCGGTGCGCACTGGAACCTGCGGCGCCCGTTCGCGCCGCTTCCCGGCGGAGCGCCGTCGGCGATGGCATCCGGACTCTCACTCTTCGCGGGCATGATCCGTTGGGAAGAGGTGCAAAGCGGCCACATCGATCACGCGCTCAATTGGGAGGCGCCGGCGGGCACCGTCGCACAATGGGACTATGTGCGTCCCGCAAGCGACACGGATCGCCTGGCCTTCAAAGGCAACAGCTCGTACCAGCTCCCGTACGGTGCGCACTTGCGTCTACGCGCGTCGTTCGATCTCTCGCATTTTGGTCCGCAAAGCCGCGCGATTGCGATGGCGATGAAACGGTACGGCATCTTTTTGGCGGACACCGGATCGGACGACAACGGGCTTTACAACGCGATGCCCCTCGACGGGCAAAACCATTGGGACGCGGGCGACCTGGCTGCGTTGCGTTCAATACACATCACGGATTTCGAAGTGCTTCGATTGGGCAGCGTTTCTAGCGTCCGGTGATGAGGCGCGCCGCCCACTCAATCAGTGCGGCGCCGGGAAGCAGCAGCAACTGCGAAAGCAAAAAGCCGACGACCGCCGTGATCGAAAGCCCCGTCACGAGTGCTTTGACGTCGTCGATGGAACGCTCACCGCGAATAGAGCGATCGGTCATCAGCGCCGACGCGGGATCCACGACCACGTTGTACGCAATCGTTGCAAAGCCGTTGACGAGGCCGCTCGAGAGCAACGCGGTTCGCGCTGCCTGCGGATGCAGCACGCTTGCGTATGCAGCCGATACGATGCCGATTCCGTAGACTGCCGTAACCAGCGTGTTCAGCACGAGCACGTCCTTCGGCACGTTGCGAAATGAAAGGCTCCGCACCGGTGTGGCAACGCCGAACTTCACGTCGCGCATGACCGCCATCATCGTCTTGGGCGACAACATTCCGAGCGCCGCGCGCGGCACGCTGCCGCTGCGCTCGAGCGCGCGAATCGCGCGCAGATAGAGCATGACGAAGGTCGGCAGCGCGAGCGTTCCGATGACTGCGCCGATTGTGCCCGCAAAAACGATGAAGCGCAGCTGCCATTGATACGGCATCAGCGTTCCGAAGACGCCGGCTCGATCGGACAGCGATCCGAGCATCGGCGTGTACAGCATCTGCGCGAAGCGGCTGCTCGTCGCAAACATATTGAACAGGGAGATTGCAGTTGCAGCGCGGCCTGATCGCGCTCCGGCCAAACGAGCCGCGTATGCTGCAATGGTGAGCGCCTGCACAATGCAGTTCAGCACCATGGCAAGCAGCAATTGCCAGGACCAAAACCCATGCACGTGTGCCACGGCTTTAAGTCTAAAACGGCACGCCGCGGCGCACCGTCCGCCTTTGGGCCCTATGGTTGAGCCGTTTGCTTCTGCGTACGGTACGGGACCTGCGCTATGCTCGATGAAACCGTATGGAGACGGCCCTCTCAGTACAATCCGGCCGCTGGGTCCTTGCAGCGATCACGGTCCTGGTCGGCGCGGCCGCTGCGGCGCTGCTTGCCGCCGGCTTACCGCTGCACGGGCTCGTGCTCGGAGCCGCGGTTCTTTTCCCGTACCTGTTGTATCTGGCGTTCACGCGCCCGCTGGCGTTTCCGTTCGGCCTATACGTGCTGCTGGTTCCGATCGACAATATTTTGAGCTTCGGCTCCTTCGGCACGATCACCAAACTGCTCGGCATCGTGAGCGGCGCATTTCTCCTGCTCTGGATCGTTCGCCGCGGAGTCCATACCGCGCCCCTCAAGGCGCAGCTGCTGCCGCTCGTTCTGCTGATCCTGTGGATGTTCGTCAGCGTCTACTGGGCCTTGGATCAGCGTGTGGCCGTCGGCATCATCCCCACGTATGCGGGGCTGATGCTGCTCTTCGTAGCGCTAACGTTCACGCCGCTCAGCGCGCGCGACTTTCAGGCGATCCTCGTGTGCGTCATCGTCGGCGGGATCGGCGCGGCGGCATACGGCGCAAACGTTTTCTTCCATCACCCCAACCAAGAGCAACTGGATACCGGTCGCCTCATCATTGAAGTCGGGAACAGCTCGATCGACCCGAACCACTTTGCGAACTCGCTGCTCTTTCCGGCCGCCGCGCTTGGAATATGGGCGCTCCGGACGGCGCGCGCCTACGCGAAAGTCGCAGGCTTAGCCGGTTCGGGCCTGATGCTCGCGGCGATAATGTACAGCGGTTCCCGCGAAGCGCTTGCCGCTTTTGCGGCCATCGTCGTGTATTACTTCCTGCGCACGCGCTATCGCGTGCAGGTAGCGCTGGCAGCGCTTGCGGCCTTTGCGGCCGCGGTCTCCACGCAGACCACGATGTGGACGCGCTTTTCGACCGTGTTTCTCACCGGCGGATCCGGCCGCACGTCGATCTGGGCGGTTGCGATCGAAGCCGCAAAACACCGGCTGCTGCAGGGCTACGGGATCGGCAATTTCGAGCAGGCGTACGACCTGTATTACCTCGCCGTACCGCAAGCGTACCCGTACGGCTGGAGCAGCCCCGCGCACAACATCATCTTTCACTACGTGGTGGAGATAGGGCTCGTGGGCATGCTGCTGATCCTCTGGTTTTACGGCTCTTTCTTCTTCTCGCTGCGCAGCGTCAAGCGCGGCTCGCCGCTCTACGACTATCGCGTCATGCTGGAAGCGTCGCTGATTGCCATCGCGATTGTCGCGTTCAACATCGATCTGTTCACGTACAAGTACGCGTGGCTCGTGTTTTCAGCTGCAGCGTTGCTGTGCAACGCCGCGGCGTATCAACAGCAAAGGGAGGAGATTCTCGCGCAAAGCTCCGACATGATGGCGGAGCGGCCGCTGCGCGCCTGAACCGCGGCGCGCCCGCGCTCACCGAGCTGCGTCAGTTCCCGTTCGTTCATCGCTGCAAGGCGATGGATTGCCTCGGCAAGCGATTGCGCATCGCCGGGCTGCGTGCATGTCGCGCCGAGTGCCGCACCTTCCTTTGCCGCCTCGCCGCTTGCTGCGACGATGACGGGGCACCCCACCGAGAAAGCATCGTACATCTTCGTCGGAACGCTCTCTTCGATGCCTGCGCGCAGCGGTACGAGTGCAACCTGAGCTGCAGCAATGCGCTCCAGTGCTTGAGCGCGCGGAAGCACGCCGCGGAAGACGACGTTCGTGATGGCTTCGCGCTCCGCTCGTTCGCGCGCGCTCTGCGCCTGCGCCCCGTCTCCGACGATTTCCAATCGGACGCCGTCGTCCTTCAGATGCGCGGCGGCGCTCAGCAGCACGTCGACGTCCGTTGCAACGCCGAGATTACCGGCATAGATTGCCGTGAACGGATTCCCGTTGCGAGGCGGCCGGTTGAAGACCGGAACGTCTTCCGCCGCGTTTCTCGCAAGCATCAACTTCGAACGGTCGATTCCGCGCGCGGCGATCTGCGAGATCGCGGTCGGCGTGACGGCGACGACGAGATCCGCGCGGCGGTACAACCGCCGTACGACGAACTCCGCGGTGCGCGCGAGAAAACCCTCGCGGCGCCACTCGCCCATGGCAATAGCAATGTCGGGAAACACGTCGCGCACGTCGACGACGAGCTTTGCTCGGTGACGCCACGCGCCGGCCATTGCGGGCATGGCGAGCGTAATCGGCGGCATGCTCGCAATGATGACGTCGTAGCGCCTGATCGTGAAAACCAGATGCGCCGTTGCCGCAAGGCTTGCGCTCAGCCAGTGCAGCAAACGGCCGCCCGGGATTCGCGCGAGAATCGAAAACAGCCGCACCGTCGTGCAATTTCCTTCGGACCCCCGCTCGAAGAGTTTGAAACGGTCCTTTCGGTGCAGCCTCCCTTGCGGAAATGACGGGAAGTTCGTGATGACCGTCACGTCGTTTCCGGACCGCACCAGTGCGTCGGCAAGCGACTGCACGCGCGTCGCGGCTGCGCACGCTTCCGGCGGATAGAAATGCGTAAGGACGGCGACTCTCACGTATGCGCTCCGCCGCGAACGGTATCGCGTTTGAGCATGCGCTCCGGCAAACTCCGCATCGTTGCCGTGATGAGGCGCGTGCGGCATTGCGGCCGTTCGACGTAGGCGGCCCAGCGATCCGCGGCATCGGCAAACGCGCCTGTTTCGAACATCGCTGCGAGCACGCGCATCTGCGCGATGTGGAACTCGTGATACTTGAGCGTTGCAACGTGCGGCCTGCCTGCCGCGGATCGAAGCAGGCTGTACAGCGTCCACCAGCCGGTGTCGAAACGCGGCAGCCATCGCCGAATCGTTTCGCCGCAGCCTTCAATCAGTGAGTCGAGCCACGCCTCGCCGGTTCGTTCGCGAAGTTCCCAAATGCCCCAGAGCGCGAAAACGCAGCCATTGAGTACGTGCGGCGCGTGTTCGTTTGCGATCTCCTCGAAGAACACGTCACCTGCACGTCGCCACACGACGCCGCCGCGCTCGATCTCATACCGGAACGGTTCAGCTGCGCGTACGGCAGCATCGCCGTATCCGTTACCCGGCGCGGTGTGTTCCGCACGCAGCAGCACGGAGATCGCCTCGCCTTGCGCCATTGCCGACCACCATCCGGGTTCCGCTCCGTACTTGTCCCAGGAAAACGTGAATCGGTACAAACCCGGAACGCCGCGATGCTGCTGATTATCCCGCAGCCAAACGGCCTGCGCCAGAAAGTCGGCGCGCGCCGATTCGCTGCCGCACGCCAGCCACGCGCTGTGGCGGTGCAGTGCGAACTGGGCGATGCGAATCGGGTGATAGTACGGACCCGTAAGGAGCACGCCGTTCGGATCGCGCGGCGCCTCGTCCCACTGCTCTCCGAAGACGCCGCTGCCTGCATTCCATTCGATGTAATACGGACCGGCGCCGGCTTTTGCGTTTCCCGAGAACGAATATCCGCGCCGGTGGGACCAATCCAGGGGAAACCCTAGCGCCAACCGGCGCAGCGCGCTCATGCGACGGCGCGAGCGGCTCGTTTTACTGCGCCGCGTCCGAGCACGTAGCACTCGAAGCCGCCGCTCTGCCACTGTTTGCGATCGAAGAATCCGCGCGAGTCGATCAGCTTGCGGCTGCGCATCAACGCGCCCGCATATTCAGGCGTAATCTCGCGGAACGCCGTGTGCGGCGTCACGAGTACGACGGCGTCGGCACCGCGCAGCGCCTCGTCGAGCGACGCGCAGAGCGGTATTTGCGCCTGCCGCACGTGCGGGTCGTACATCGCGACCTCAAAACCGCGCTCGCGCAAAAGCGCGTCGATGCGCAGCGCGGGGCTTTCGCGAGCGTCGTCGACGTCGGCCTTGTAGGCCGCACCGAGCAAGGCGATCTTCTGCCCGCTCGGCACACCGACCGCCGCTTCGACGCGGTGCACGATGTGATACGGCATGCGTTCGTTGACGCGCCGCGCCGACTGAACGAGTTCGGTGAGCCACGGGTTGGCATCGGCAAGAAAATGCGGATCGACGGGAATGCAGTGTCCGCCCACACCAGGGCCGGGACTGAGAATATTCACGCGCGGATGCTGATTTGCAAGCGCAATCGTTTCCCAGACGTCAACGCCGAGTTCTTCCGCGAAAACCGCCAATTCGTTGGCGAACGCGATGTTGACGTCGCGGTACGTATTTTCGACGACCTTCACGAATTCCGCAACGGCAGTCGTCGTGAGCGAGATGCGGCCGCGGCAAAACGACGCGTAGAGTTCCGCCACGCGCGCGGCGTCCTCCGGAGTACGCGCGCCGACGACGCGGTCGTTGCCTCGCAACTCTTCCACGATCGCGCCGGGAATGACGCGCTCGGG
>DATGJX010000126.1:0-17216 GCA_035294905.1 Vulcanimicrobiaceae bacterium
GCCGGCGTCTTCAACGTCGTGCACGGCGACAAAGTCGCCGTCGATGCGCTGCTCGCGCATCCCGGCGTCGCCGCAATCAGTTTCGTGGGCTCGACGCCCATTGCGCGCTACATCTATGAAACCGCCGCTGCAAACGGGAAACGCGTGCAGGCGCTGGGCGGCGCGAAGAATCACATGGTCGTCATGCCCGATGCCGACCTCGATGCTGCAGCGGACGCGCTCGTCTCGGCAGCATATGGTTCCGCAGGCCAGCGCTGCATGGCGATTTCCGCGAGCGTCACGGTGGGCGATGCGGGAGATGCGCTCATGAAGCGCGTCGTCGAACGCATCGGCAAAGTCAACATTGGGCCGGGCAGCGATCGCGGCAATGACATGGGCCCGGTCATAAATGCTGCCGCGCGCGATCGCATTCTCGACTACATCGCGCAGGGTGAACGCGCCGGTGCAACGCTGCTCGCCGACGGTCGCGATCTTCAGGTGCCCGGACACGAACGCGGCTTTTTCATCGGCCCGACGCTCTTCGACAACGTAACGCCGGGCATGTCGATTTACCGCGACGAGATCTTCGGTCCGGTCCTCGTGAACGTGCGCGCGAAATCGCTGGACGACGCGCTTGCGATTATCCGCGCGAACCCATACGGAAACGGCACCTCGATTTTTACGCGCAGCGGCGCTGCGGCGCGTCGCTTCCAGAGCGAAGTCGACGTCGGCATGGTCGGTATCAACGTTCCGATTCCCGTGCCCGTCGGTTACTACAGTTTCGGCGGCTGGAAAGCATCGCTGTTCGGCGACCTGCACGTCTACGGCGAAGACGGCTTCCGCTTCTACACGCGCACTAAGGTCGTCACGAGCCGCTGGAACGAAAGTAATGCCGGCATGAACCTCGGATTCCCGACGCACAAGTAGAGGATGTAGCATGCTCGGCGACTCCATTCATCGCCCGCTCTCGCCCCTCGAGGTCAAACTCGAAGCCAACCGCTGCCTGAATTGTTACGACGCCCCGTGCACGCATGCGTGCCCCACCCATATCGACGTGCCCGGATTCATCGGCAAGATCGCCACGGGTAATTTGAAAGGCAGCGCGCGCACGATCCTCGACGCAAATCCGCTCGGGGCGAGCTGCGCGCGAGTTTGCCCGACCGAACAGTTGTGCGAGGGTGCTTGCGTCTACAACGCAGCGGGAGATTCACCGATTCGGATCGGTGATTTGCAGCGTTACGCCGTCGATTATGCGATGGATAACGACCTTGCGCTGTTCGAGCCCGGTGCGCCTACCGGCAAACACGTCGCAATCGTCGGCGGCGGTCCCGCGGGTCTTTCGGCCGCGCGCGATTTGCGGCGCCTCGGTCATGCCGTGACGATTTTCGAAGCCAAAGACGAACTCGGTGGACTCAATACATACGGTATCGTGCCGTTTCGGCTCGATCTCGACACGGCGCTGTGGGAAGCCGCGCAAGTGATTCGCTTGGGCGTGAACGTTCGTACGGGCACGCGCGTGGGCGTCGACGTCATGGCGGAAGAGCTGCTCGGCCGTTACGATGCGCTGATCGTCGCTTGCGGCATGGGCTCCGTTCCCACGCTCAATATTCCCGGCGAAGACTTGGACGGCGTGTGGGATGCGCTGGATTTGATCGAGCGCGCAAAACTCGGTCACGAACTCGGCGACCTCGGTTCGCGCGTTGCGGTTATCGGCGCCGGAAACACCGCTATCGACGCACTCACCTGCAGCAAACGCATCCTTCCGGATGCGCGCGTCACCTGCTACTACCGGCGCGGCGAATCTCAAATGTCCGCGTACACGTTCGAATATGAATTCGCCAAGCAGGAGGGAATAGAGTTTCGCTTCTTCTGCGCCCCCACGCGCATCGTCGGCGCGAACGGACGCGTGAGCGCGATCGAATTCGTGCGCACGAGCGCGGATGCGACGCCCATTGCAGGCAGCGAGTTCACCGCAGCAGCGGATACGGTCGTCCGCGCGATCGGGCAAGGCCGGCTGCTCGGCACGCTCGAACGCCTCGGCGTCGCTCACGACGGCGGCGTCGTTCGGGTCGATGCCTCGCTCGAAACGACGCGGCCGGGCATATTTGCCGCGGGAGATTGCATTTTTTCGAAGGGCTCGCGCGAAGCGATGGTGGTCGAAGCCGCCGAACAAGGCAAGATCGCCGCTCGCAGCGCCGACGCTTACGTGAGTGGAAGCCATGGCTGATCTCTCATCCAACCTTGCGGGCATCAAAAGCCCCAATCCGTTCTGGCTTGCGTCCGCGCCTCCCACGAACAGCGGTTACCAAGTCATGCGCGCCTTTGAAGCCGGCTGGGGCGGCGCCGTTTGGAAAACACTCGGGACGCCGATCGTCAACGTCACCTCGCGCTTCGCGGGTCTGAACTACAAACAGAACCGCATGGTTGCGATGAACAACATCGAACTCATCACCGATCGTCCGCTCGAAGACAACCTTCGAGAAATCGCCGAGTGCAAACGCGCTTTTCCGGACCGCGCAATCGTCGTGTCGCTCATGGAGATTTGCGACCAGCACGCGTGGCACGAGTTGGTCAAACGCGTTCAAGAAGTCGACATCGACGGCTTCGAACTCAATTTCGGCTGCCCGCACGGTATGAACGAACGCGGCATGGGATCGGCGGTCGGCCAGCACGCCGATCTGATTGCGCAGGTTTCCGAGTGGGCCAAAGAGGCCGCAAGGGTGCCCGTCATCGTCAAATTGACGCCGAACATCACGGACATTCGATGGGCTGCGCGCGCAGCTTCACAGGGCGGGGCCGACGCCATCAGTCTGATCAACACGATCAACAGCATCATCGGCGTCGATCTGCAGTCATGGAACCCTATCCCGCACGTCGACGGCAAGACCAGTCACGGGGGTTATTGCGGGCCTGCGGTAAAACCGATCGCGCTCAACATGGTGAACGACTGCGCGCGCGATCCGGAGGTTCGCATCCCGATCTCGGGTATCGGCGGCGTCGAAACATGGCAAGATGCCGTTGAATTTCTTCTGCTGGGCGCAATGAACGTGCAGGTCTGCACGGCCGTTATGCATCACGGCTTTCGCATCGCCGACGACCTCGTAGACGGGCTCTCGAACTATCTGGACGGCCGCGGACTTCGCAGCGTTTCGGAAATCGTCGGCGCGGCGCAAGACCGTATTACGACATGGGAGAATCTCAATCTCAACTACAAAATCGTCGCCCGAATCGATCAAAATACGTGCATTCGGTGCAACAAGTGCTACATCGCGTGCGAAGACGCCGCGCATCAGTGCATCGATCGGGTAGCGCAAAACGGCTCGGCGATGCTCGTCGTCGATGAGGAGCGCTGCGTCGGCTGCAACCTCTGTCAAATGGTTTGCCCGGTGGAAAACTGCATCGACATGGTGCAGATCGACACCGGATTACCGCCCGAATCCTGGAAGGAACGCCAGCAGCACCAGTCGTCGTAAAGGGAGGCGCTATTGGGAACGCTCATACGCGGCGGAACCGTCGTAACGGCGACGGATACCTATCGCGGCGATGTTTTGATTGAGGGTGAGACGATCTCGACCATCGGTCTGAACATCGACCATTCCAAGCATGAAGTCGTCGACGCGAGCGACGCGTATGTATTTCCGGGCGGCATCGACCCGCACACGCATCTCGACATGCCGTTCGGCGGCACGATTACCGCTGATGATTTTGAGAGCGGAACGCGCGCAGCGGCTATGGGCGGCACGACCGCCATCGTCGATTTCGCGCTGCATACGCGCGGTGAGTCCCTTCGAAAAGCGCTGGACGTCTGGCACGAAAAAGCATCGGGCAAAGCCTGCATCGACTACGCCTTTCATTTGACGATTGCCGACGGCCGCGAAGAAACGATGGCCGAGATCCCCAAGATGATCGGCGAGCACGGCGTGAATTCGTTCAAGGTCTTCATGGCGTACAAGCACGTGCTTCAGGTCGACGACGAGACGATTTTCAAAACGTTGCAAACATGTGCCGAGCACGGCGGCTTGGTGCAGGTGCACGCCGAAAACGGCGACGTCATCGAGGTGATCACCAAACAAGCCGTCGCTCAAGGCAAGACGGAGCCGAAATGGCACGCGCTCACGCGGCCCGTCGAATGTGAAGGCGAAGCCACGCATCGCGCGATTCGCCTGGCGGAAATCGCCGGTGCGCCGCTCTACGTCGTGCACGTCTCCAGTGCGATGGCGGCCGACGCGATTTCAGATGGGCGCAAGCGAGGCTTGAACATCTACGGTGAAACCTGCCCGCAGTATCTGGTTTGCGATTTCAGCGATTACGAACGGCCCGATTTCGAAGGCGCGAAATACGTGCTTTCGCCGCCTATCCGCGACAAGTGGAACCAAAACGTTCTTCTGCGTAAGCTCAAGAATTTAGAACTGCATGCCTTCGGTTCGGATCATTGCTCGTTCAACTTGTGCGGCCAGAAAGAGCTGGGGAAAAGCGATTTCTCGAAGATTCCGAACGGCGCGCCGACCATCGAGGATCGGCTCTCGATCCTGTACGAGGTCGGCGTTAACCGCAAAGTGCTCGGTTTGAACAACTTCGTCGCGCTCGGGAGCACGAACCCGGCCAAGCTCTTCGGACTTTTTCCGCGCAAAGGCACAATCGCAGTCGGGAGCGATGCCGACGTCGTCGTTTGGGATCCGCGCGTGAAGCGCACGATCTCCGCAAAGACGCATCACATGAACGTCGACAACAACGTCTTCGACGGCATGACCATTCAAGGCCGCCCGCGCTTTGTGTTCTCGCGCGGCCGCAAAGTGGTCGAGGGCGACGAATTTCTCGGTGCCAAAGGCGCAGGAAAACACCTCAAGAGCGACCGTTTCTATCCCGTAGCACTCTAGGAGCGAGCATGGACAGCAAGGTCACCATCGGACTCATTCAGGCGCACCACGATACGGACGGCGCACAGCCCGTCGAGGTTCACAAGAAGAACGCCATCGAGAAGCACGTGCGCATGATTCGCGAGGCCAAGCAGCGCGGCGCGCAGATCGTCTGCCTTCAAGAGCTGTTTTACGGTCCGTACTTCTGCACGGAGCAGACCACGAAATGGTACTCGGCCGTCGAGCAAATACCCGACGGGCCTACGACGCGGCAGATGCAAGATCTGGCCAAAGAACTCGGCATCGTGCTCATCGTGCCGATGTACGAGGAAGAGTTTTCCGGCGTGTACTACAACGCGGCCGCGGTCATCGACGCCGACGGAACCTATCTTGGCAAATACCGCAAGCATCATCTGCCCCAGGTGCAAGCGGGGCCCCCGGGGTGCGGCTTTTGGGAGAAATATTATTTTCGCCCGGGAAATAGCGGCTATCCCGTGTTCCAGACCGCTTTCGCAAAGGTCGGCGTGTACATCTGCTACGACCGGCACTTTCCGGAAGGCGCGCGTATGCTAGGTCTGCACGGCGCCGAAATCGTGTTCAATCCGTCGGCTACGGTCGCCGGCCTTTCGGAGTACCTTTGGAAACTCGAGCAGCCCGCACATGCTGTCGCAAATGGCTATTACGTCGGGGCGATCAACCGCGTCGGTTACGAAACGCCGTGGAACATGGGCGAATTCTACGGGCAGTCGTACTTAGTCGATCCGCGCGGGCAGTTCGTCGTGATCGGCAGCCGCGACAAAGACGAGGTCGTCATCGGCGTCATGGACCGCGACGTGATCACGCAGGTACGGAATACCTGGCAATTCTATCGCGATCGGCGTCCCGAAACGTACGACGATTTGGTCGCGGTGTAACCGTGAGCGACGTCGTCGTCTTGAGTCCGGCCGCGCAAGCTCGCGTTGCGCAAAACGAGTCGCTATGGAACGACGATCTGCGGCCGTGCACGCTTGCCGAGCATTCCTGGCCCGCTTCGAAATTTGCAGCGCTTTGGGTCGGCATGTGTTTGTGTTTACCGACGTACGCGCTTGCGAGCGGCATGATAGCGCTCGGCATGAGTTGGTGGGAGTCGGTGATCACCGTGTTCACCGGCAGCTGCATCGTGCTCGGCGCAATTCTCTTGGTATCGCACGCCGGCACGAAATACGGCATTCCGTATCCGGTTTTCGCGCGGTTGTGGTTCGGAACGCGCGGCGCGCATCTGCCTGCACTCGCGCGCGCAGTCATCGCGGCAGGCTGGTTCGGAATCAATTCGTGGTTCGGCGGCCAAGCGCTCGATGCAATTCTTTTGCGCCTCGTGCCGTCATGGGAAGCGATAGAGTTTCACCTCGGCGCCGCTTTCCTTATCTTTTGGGCAATCAATGTCGCCGTTGCCATGCGCGGTCCGCAGGCGATCGGAAAACTCGCGCAGGTGGCCGCACCGACCGTTGGGGCCGGTGCCGTGGCGCTGCTCATTTGGGCAGCGACGAGCGCAGGCGGTTTCGGCCCGATGCTCGCAACGCCGGCAAAGCTTCACGGGGCTGCATTCTGGAGCGCGTTCTTTCCGTCAGTGGTCGGAGTGATCGCCTTCTGGGCGACGATGGCGCTCAACATTCCCGACTACACGCGTTATGCTCGCAGCCAGCGCGATCAGATTCTCGGGCAGACCCTCTCGATGCCGCTGACGATGGCCGCGTTCTCGTTCATCGGCATCGCGGTAACGTCCGCAACCGTGCTGCTCTTCGGGACGGCGCTGTGGAATCCGGTTCAACTCATCACCAAATTCCCAACGCCGGTAGTGGTCATCGCGGGCATCATCGTGATACTTTCGTCGGTAACAATCAACGTCGGCGCCAACGTCATGGCCCCCGCCCGCGCGTTCGAGAACCTGTGGCCGAAATACATCACCTTTGCGATTGGCGCCATTCTCACCGGGCTTCTGAGTTTGGCGATGGAGCCGTGGCGCATGCTGGAAACGTACGGCGCGTACATTTTCAGCTGGCTCGGCACGTACGGTGCCATGCTCGGGGCGTTCGACGGCATCGCCATCGCGGATTACTGGCTCGTTCGCAAACGGCGAATCGACCTGGCTCAGCTGTATACACCCGGCGGCATCTATTCGTACGCCAAGGGCGTCAACGTTCGCGCGGTCGGTGCGTTGCTGATCGGCTGGATCCTAACCGCAGTCGGCCTCTTCGTTCCGCCGCTGCGCTTTTTGTGGAGCGGCGGCTGGATATTCAGCCTGCTCGGCGGCCTTGCGGCGTATTGGTTGCTGATGCGCGGGGAATCGAGCGTCATCCGCGAACCCGAAACCGAAGCGACGCTGCTGCCGAGCAGCTTGCGGACCTAGTCTCGTGCCAAAGCCGCGCGGCGATTTGGGCCGCATTCTAGGCGCGAGGATGGACGCAATGCCGTAGCATTGTGGCCACCGCAGCAACGACGAAGGCGGCCAAAAGCGACCGTGGATTTGGTACGCGGACTAGGTTCGCAAGCTGCCTGGGAGGCTTAGAATCGACATGCAAACATTGAAAAAGAACAACGCCGAGCGCGCAAAAAAACACCTCTTTGCATCGCAGCAGACGTATTACGAGCAGCCGATTACCCTCACGGACGGTGAAGGCAGCCGCGTCAAAGACGACGCCGGGAACGAATACCTCGATGCGTTCGCAGGCATTGCAACGAACACGCTCGGCTATGGCGATACGGAAGTCGCGCAAGCCGTAGCGGAACAAGCGAAGAAACTGATCCACGTTTCGACACTCTATCTCACGGACGAGATGCTCGACCTGGCCGAAACGGTGTCGCGCGTCGCGCCCGAAGGCATGACGAAGAGCTTCTTCAGCAACTCTGGCTCCGAAGCGAACGAAGCGGCCGCGCTGGTCGCGCGCACCGCGAAGCATTCGCTGGACTTTCTCGCACTCGAGCACGCCTATCACGGAAGAACGGTCTATACGGTCGCGATGGCCGGGCTGAGCAATTGGCGCAACTTCGCTGCCGAGTATCCGCATGTCGCATTCGCGCCGAATCCGTATTGCTATCGGTGTCCGCTCGGCCTCGAGTATCCGTCGTGCGAAATCGCATGCGCCCGTGCTGCGAAGCGCGTGATCGAAACGCAAACGAGCGGCGCCCCCGCGGCGATGATTGCCGAAACCATCGCGGGTGTCGGCGGCATCGTTACGCCGCCCGACGAGTACTTCAAGGTATTGGAAGAAACGCTTCGCCCGTTCGGCACGCTGTTGATCGCCGATGAAGTTCAAGCCGGGTGGGGACGCCTCGGTGACGGCATGTTCGGTATGCCCTCGTCCTACGGTGTCGTCCCGGACATCATCACGTCCGCAAAAGGCCTGGCGAGCGGCGTACCGATCGGCATCACGATCACGCGTCCTGAATTAGCCGACGTCTTCAAGGGCCCGCACATCAATACGTTCGGCGGAAATCCGCTGGCAAGCCGCGCCGCGAAAGTGACGATCGACGTCATCGAAAAACGCGACCTGGTCGGCAACGCGAAGCGCCAGGGAGAAACGCTTCTCGCAGGACTGCGCGAGCTACAGAAGCGCTTCAATCTCATCGGCGACGTGCGCGGTAAAGGACTGATGATCGGCGTCGAACTGGTCAAGGATCGGAAGACTAAGGCCTATGCTTCCGCCGAAGCAACACGCCTCGTCGACGAAATGCGTAAGCGCAACGTCCTCGTCGGAAAGGGCGGGCGCTTCGGCAATATCATCCGCATTCAGCCCCCGCTGATCTTCAGCAGCGACGATTGCGCCGAGTTCCTCAAAGCCTTCGAAGCATCGATGGGCGCTCTCGGCCCCCCAGTGTCATCCTGAGGTATCGAAGGACCCCCGAGCGTAGTCGAGGGGCGCCGAAATCATCGGAGGGCGAAGCGACTTCGCGGCACGCTGCCACGCGGGCTCCTCGACGTCGCTCGGCGTCCCTCGATACCTCAGGATGACACGGCGCGCGTTAGGTCATCGCTTCTTCGCGGCTGCGAATCGAACCGCGAATGTCGTTGCGGAACTCCGGCGTATCTTTGTGCTTGTGCGTCATCACCGCATGCATCACGGCAAGGTCCTCGACCTCGCCGTCCGTGTCCGCGGAAATCTCCACGGTGCAGTTCATTTCGCTCGGAAACTGTCGACAGTCGATGTACTTGCGTACCATCTTGCCCTCCGTCCAAAATCAACACGCCCAGCGTCTCATTATATGCCTTTCGCGGGGCGGGCGATTATGGTCCGAAGTCCCCAGCGGTAACAACCGGGCGGCCGTACTCTTCAAAGCAGTGTGGCCAACAGTCAAGGCCGATACGCTTGCAGCATTCCGGTATTGTAGAAATTACCGGTTTGGCCGCCAACGACATAAAACAAGCCGTTAACCGATCCTGCTCCAGGGGCATCGACGCCGACCGGCATCGAGGCAAGCATGGCCCACGTGTTTGCAGCGGGGTCGTAAGCCTCTAGGGTGTTGTTGTAACAAGGAATTGGGTATTCACCACATCCGGCCGCTGCATAGATTTTACCGTTAACAACAGCTGCGCCGAATAGACTCTTTCCTTCGAGCATCGGCGCCTTCGCCGTCCAGGTGTCTGTTGCCGGGTCGTAGGCTTCAACTGCTGCGTCGGCAGTTCCGCCGCTTCCAATGGCATACAGTACGCCGTTGACGACGGCGACAGCGGGCCCTTCCATAGGCAACGGCAATGGTGCTTTGGTAGTCCAAGTGTTGGTTTGCGGATTATACGCTTCAACGATCGTGCCAAAAGTTGGAGTTACTGGCCCGCGTTGTACACCACCCACGGCGTATAAAATACCATTAAGGAATCCAACGCCGAGGTCGTATCTAGGCGTCGGCATCGAAGCCTTCTGCGTCCATGTGTTTGTGGCAACGTTATACGCGTAAACTGAGCCGGAAATGTTAAACCTTGAGCCGCCCACAACATAAAGCACGCCGTTATGCACGCCGACAGCCGCATAAGCACGGCGAGCGGGCATAGGCGCCAACACCGTCCATCTATTTGTGGACGGATTATATGATTCGAGCTTGTTCAGATAATATGCACCGGCGCCGCCAACGGCATATAGAATACCATTGACCGCGCCGACCGCCAGCCCATTGCTAGGGAATGGATCTGCCAGCTTTTTTGTCCAAGTGTTATGTAGCAGCGGCCCATTTGCATCGGCGGTTACCGAGTCCGCGATAGAATCACGCACCGCACTTCGCGGTAAAGCACCGGCGCCCGGGCCCGTAACGGCGGCACCGCTGCAACCGCTCGCGGCTGAGCACAGGCACGCGATAATACAAATTCCAATTATCCGGCGAATTGACATTTTCTTGATCCTTTAAGTCGATGCCGAATATTCACGGTTTCACCGGCTCAACGACGGCGTAGTTGTGTTGTGAAGAGTCCCACACGAGGAAAGCGCCCTTATCGCTAAGACCCGCAAAGGGCGAATTAACCTGGTAATTGCCTTTCGGTGAAATCGAGTCGTCCAGGTCGGTTATCGCGCCGTTCGAGTAGAGAAATATCTTACATTTGTTGGGGCCACAAGCAGTACCGACGACCTGAAGGGCGTCATTTATTCCGATCGGGACCATGCTCGTTATCCCCGGTGGAAATGGTACGAGAATGGTCGATCCTCCCGGCGAGTGGATAAACGTCTTGACCTTGGACTCGGTGATGTACCTGTAGCCAACCACGTAATCGTCCTCGTTAATACCTAGAGAGGCGCTAGCAAGTTGTTGCTGAGGAAACAGTCTGCGTACTTTCGAACCGTCACCGACCGCGGCATACGCCTGATCGGGATAGACGTAATCGAAGTACGCGAAATTACCCGTGTTGCTAAGGAAGACGTTAAGAGCGTAGCCCACCGGAGGACGAAACACTTCTGTGGGTTCACCGTTGGCAAAGAACCGTGCTAGGTCGGGGCCGGAAGATTGACCCCAGTAATAGGCGCCGCCGTATATTTCGCCCGCGTCATTTATCGCCCACGGTTCGAGGAAACCCCACTGTTGCCACGGGCCTGGCCGCCGAAGTTCGCGGACGGTTCCATTGGCAAAATAAAGCGCCTCCTCTACCCTGGTTCCCCTATTGCAATAGCCCACAGCTTGTCCAAGCGCATTGACACTCGTCGCGGTTGTCGTTCCCGGTTGGCAATTGGGGTCCAAAGCCAGCAGCGAAAGAGTTCCATTCTGGTATATCGCGGCTTGCCCCGCGTCGGAGCCGGGTATCTTGCCGTCGCTCATCATCGCGTACGGAACGAATCCGCTGGGCAGCGCGATCGCGCGATACGTCGAAGCGGCGGCGCGCGCGGATTGTTCTAGGGACCTAGGTACATACGCTGTTGCGGGATTCACCGCGCTACCCGCGGGAAGATCGTGATGACCGCAGGCAACAAACGCCGTTGCTACAAGCGCCAATGACAACCAACAATATGGCCGATTCATCAGATATCACCCCCTATCAAGCGTACAACCCGCTGGAAGGGAGTCAAGGGCGTTTTAGCCTATGTTTTGCCGGCTCGCCGTTTAACCGTTTTCCAGCAGCTTGCGCGCCTGTTCCGTGTCCTGGTATTCGACCGTCAGCACTGCGCGAACGTGGGCACGCTCCGACTGCGCATCCGGTGTATCGATCTTCTGCAGAGTCGAATAGACGTCGTACAGCAGTTGCGGCAAGTCGCGATCGCGCGGATACACCTTGTGCAAGTCGTCGATGGATGTCGCTACCTGCACCGCCATCGGACTCTCTTGTTTCGCGTACCCGTAGCCGATTAGGTAATTTACGCGGTTGAGTTCGTTGCGAATGCCTAAAATCGACATGCCCATCGGTCCGAAGTATTCGTCCGCGGGAGCAAGCGTCGTCATCAGACGCGCGTGCGTCAGCGCGTTCACGCTCGCAATCGTCTTCAACTGGGGCAGCTGCGCGATACGTGTTTCCAACGCCTGCGCATTCGTTACGTCGTCCGGCGTGTAGCCCTCCGCGCCGTGCGAGGCATTCAGCACCGCATTTAAAAAACCCGGTCCCCACGTCTCCGGCAAGTCGGCCAGCGGAAAATCGATGTTGTTCGCGCGCGCAAGCGCCAAGCTGCGCCACGACGGATCGTGCGTGAGCAGCCAGCCGCGCCAATCCGCTTCGACGCGCAGCAGCAGCGCGTTGGCGTCGCGCGGATACTGCTGCACGAGCGCGCCCGCATCTTGGTCGGCGTACTGGGCGAGCGCTGCGGGGTCTTCGAGCGCATCCACGCGATCCAGCAGCCCTTTGGCTTTGGCCTGCTCCGCCGGATCGGAATTGTTTCGCTCGACGTACGCCGCGGCCTCACGGACGTACCACGGAACCGCCTCGTGGTTGATCAGCGGATCGTAATGCAGCCCCGCTGCGATATCCACGGTAGTCTGCTCGATCTGCGGATATGCGGGATCCGTGGAACGCTGCAGCGAGTAAGCGCGACCGGTATTGAAGATGGTCGACAGATAGTACTCTTGGTTATAAAACGTCCAGCCCTGCGCATTGCCTTTGTCGTACGCAGCCTTCATCTCGGCATACAACTTGTCCGGATCGGCCATGAACGCCGCCCGTGAAACCAGCGGAGCGAGGGCGAAAATCGCGCCGAGGAGCGCGGCAAGGATCCTACAGTACGCTTGTGTCATCCAATACGAAACGTAAGTTGTTGGTCAAAAGTGCGGTTCTTATCTCGCGGGCGATGCGTCGCCCCGTCGACATCGGCTCGGAGTAGTTCAGGTACGAATACGCCGACCCGTCGATGAAAAGGTTTGTACCCGCCACGATGCGTGCCGAAATCTCCATCACGTAGAATTGCATGTCCGGCGTGATGATCGTCTCGATGCAGAACGCGCCGAAAAGCCCTTTGGGCCCGCAGATATCTTTGCTCACGCGCACGACGTCTTCCCCCATGCGGTAGGCTTCGGCCAGCATCGATTCGCGCAGCGAAACCGGCGAGTTGCCGACGACGACGTACGAAGGGTGTACGTCCATGCCTTCCTGTGCGGCAGCAGGGATGCGTCCGAGCGAGTCCACGTTCGTTTCGTAGCGCCGGTCCATGCTCATGATCTCGAGTTTGTCCTCGAGCGGTGAATAAAAATAATGAATGTAGAGCGGAACGCCGACGATGTATTCCTGAATGATGTGCGCTTCTTTCAGATGCGCCGCGCGTTGTTCGAAGTCTTCCGCGTCGCGGATGAACATGTATCCCTTGCCGCCGGCCGCGCCGTACAGCTTCACGATGACCGGCCGATCGATTTCGCCCGGCGTACGGAACTGCCGCGGAAGTTTGAGGTTTGCGCGCGAGAGCCACTGGCGCTGCAACTCGCGGCTCGCTTCCCAATCCAGCACGGCTTTGTTGCCGAAGTAGGGAATCGTCATGCGCTTGTGCTCTTCGAGCGAAAGGTACGCGACGAACGAACCGTGCGGCACCATGATGAGCTTGCGTTTCACGAGTTCGGGAACCAGTCCCGAAAAATCTTGATACCGATCGATGCCGATCACTTCGTCGACGAACTTGAACGACCGGTACAGCCGCTCCGTATCGCGATTCGCTATCGCGAGCGTTCGGAAACCTTCGTCGTGCGCGCCTTTGAGAATCTGCAGCGCTGAATGCGAGCCGAGCGTCGCGATAGTGTACGGTCTGTTCATTTAACAGGCGCTCCGTCCTACGGAGCTGCGCGCCCCCCATGGGCAAAGCCCACGGGGTCCCCCTCCGTACGCCGAAAACCTACTGCCAGTCTTATATCCCATAAAAACCTCTAGAATACGGCTTTCTCTATCGCCGGATTGCAAAGCAGTTGCTCCACGGCAGCTCTTACTGCATCTCTGTTTGCGGGCTTGTGGCCTTCGGCGAAGAGCCGCCAGCCGACGTATCGACGCGCGTGATGCACGCCCGCTATGCGCACCGGCACGTCGCGCGCATCGAGCTGCTCTATCCAAACCTCGCCCTCGCGCGGACGTTCCGCCTCGAGCACGTGCAGTTCGTGCTTGTTTTGATTGAACAGCGACTCATTACGTTCGACGCGCTGCGCGACGTCGGATGCGTTGCCGCGATCGTCCAGTTGCCAAATCTCGGCGCGTTCCAGACGCGCGATGCTCAGACCGAGGCGGCGCAGCGCTGTAAGCGCCGTATACGCTTCGTTGTCGGGAATCTTCAGCTTAATTGCGACAGTGCGTTTCATGCGCGCTTCAGAGCCTCCGCGAGCGCCTTGAATATCGTCACGCCGCCGGAAGGTGCGAGGATGTCCGTTCCCTGCATGCGATCGGGATGATTGTAGTTCCACGCGTCGCGTTCGGGATGCGGCATAATCGCCAGCACGTTGCCGTCGCGATTGGTCAGTCCCGCGCAGCCCAGCGCCGAAGCGTTCGGTACCGCGCTCTCGTCCACGCTGCCGTCCGCGTGCGCATAGACGAACGCCAGGTGTCCACCGTCGACGATCTCGCGCAAATGATCGCCGGTCGCGGCGAGCCGCCCTTCTCCGTGCGCAGCCCACGCCGGAATCAGCGCATCAGGTTTCAGCGATGCGGTAATCGCGCAGCGCTCGGGCGCGATCGTCAACTTCACGTAGACGTGCTTGCAGACGAAGTGCGGAACTGGGCCGTTGCGCGTGAAGGCCGCGGTCGGTTTGCGAACGGGTCCGGTACCGGGTACGAGGCCCGCTTCCAACACGATTTGCGCGCCGTTGCAGATGCCGAGCACGAGCTTTCCGTTCTGCGCGCCTTCGATGACGTAATCCATCATCGGGTCGTGTGCGGAAATCGCGCCCGCGCGAATGCGGTCTTCGTACGCGAAGCCGCCCGGAAGCACGTACGCGCCGTATTTCGGCAGGGTTGCGGCTTGGCTCCAATGCACGACGTCGGTATCCAAGCCGACGTCGCGGCAAATGCGCCACGTCTCGATTTCGCTGTTGGTGCCGGGAAACACGAGCACCGCAACCTTGGCCTTCACGGATAGACCTCGGCGAGCGGTTTGCTCCAGCGCTCGTGCAACGCACGAAGATCGAATGTGGTGTCGCCGGCGTGCAGTTGCGCCTGCGCGATCGTTTCGCCGATGCGAATCAAGCCGACGCCGTTCGCGGCGATCGCGGCGAGCGCTTTCGCGTCGGCAGCGGATGCCTCGATGATGAAGCCGCCGCATTCGCCGAAGTACGATTCCAGTTCACCCACCACGCCGTTGCTCCACCACTGTGCCGGTTCGAGGCGAACGCCGATTGGTGAACGTCCCTGCGCGAGCGTGGGAAACGCCATCTCCGCAAGGGTTGCCAGCACGCCGCCGTTGCCGATGCTTCGCGCCGAGCGGATGAATCCGCCGTCAGCAGCCGCGCGAAAAAATGCGATATCCGCGGTAACGCGATCGTAGTCGATCGGAGGCAGCGGCCCGCCGGTTTGCTCGAGCACTTCCGCAAAAACTGCACCGCCGGCGGCGTTTTCCGGACGGCCGAGCAGAAACAGTACGGAACCCGCCCGTTTGAGCGGCGCGGTGATGACCTGCGCAACGTCGTCGAGGCCGCCGGCGCATGCAATGATCGGTGACGCGGGAATCGCGTTCCCGGTTTTCGACTCGTTGTACAGGCTGACGTTGCCGGAAACGAACGGCGTGCCGAGGCTGCGCGCTGCGAGTGCGATGCCGTCGATCGCGTGCACGAGTTCGGAATAATGCTCGATGTTTTGCGGATTGCCGAAGTTCAGACAATCCGTCAGCCCGAGCGACCGCGCCCCGACGGAGATCACTTTGCGCACAGCTTCGAGCACCGCATATTGCGCAGCGAGATACGGGTCACTCTTGCTCATTCGGGGATTGCCGGCGACGGCAAGCGCGACGCCGAGCGGCGACCCGATGATCGGCGCGATGACGCCGGCACTCGCATAGCCGCGCGGAATCACCGTCGTGCCGCGCACCACCCCGTCGTAGCGTACGTACATCGGCTCGCGCGAACAGACGTCGCGATGCTCGAGCACCCGCGGCAGCAGGTCCGCCACGTCATGCTCGCCCACGATGTACCGCCGCGACGGATCGGTAACCTTGCGCTCGCTCATCGGGCGCACCGGCAGCTCGTCACGAATCGTGCCGGTCAAAAAGTCGATCGGCACGTCCATCACGATCTCGTCGCCGTGCCGCAGCACGTAGCGCTTCTCGCCCTGCACCGCGCCGATAACCGTCGCGCACGCGCCGCGCGCAATCTGCGGCAGCGAGAACTCTTCGTTATAAATGCGCAGCACTTCGGGCGTGACGTCGCCTGGCAAAACCCAGCACAGGCGTTCCTGCGTTTCGCCGACGGCGATGACCTCCGGCGCCATGTGCTTGATCGCCGTGTTGACGTCGTCGAGATCGATAATGGCCCCATAACCGCCGCTGCTGCACAGCTCTGCGCTGCATCCCATGATGCCGCCCGCGCCCAAATCCTTGAAGCCCACCGTAATGTTGCGCTCGCGCAAATATTCGAACGCGCGGTACGTCGCGCGCATGATCACGTTCTTGAGAAACGGATCGGGCACTTGCACGGCGCCCTTGTTCGCGTCTTCGTCCGCTTCATCCAGCGTCACCGATGAAAACGCCGCACCGCCGAAGCCGCTCGTGTCCGTCGCCTTGCCGACGAGCACGATGTCCCATCCTTCCGATCCGTGCGGAGCGGCGGAATGAATGATGTCTTGCTCGCGGATGAGGCCTAGCGAAACGACGTTCACCAAGCAATTGTCGTCGAAGCGTTCGTCGAAATATGCGTCGCCGGCGATGTTCGGAATGCCGATCGCGTTGCCGTATGCCGCGATGCCGTCGACCACGCCCTGCGCGACGTAGCGTTGATGCGACTCCGGATCGTCGACGCGCCCGAAGCGCAACGGATCCGCGATTCCAATAACTTCCGAGCCCATGCACAGCACGTCGCGCACGATGCCGCCGACACCGGTCGCCGCACCTTCGAACGGCACAACTTGTGATGGATGATTGTGCGACTCGTGCGCGATGACCACGCCCCAGCGTGAACCGTGGGCTTCTCCCAAGTGCAGAATGCCGGCGTCCTCGGCCGGCCCTTGCATTACCGTGGGGCCGTCGGTCGGAAGTCTTCGCAGCAAGTGCCGGCTGCTCTTGTAGGAGCAATGCTCGCTCCACTGCGCATCGAACGCGTGTACTTCGACGATCGTGGGATCGCGTCCGAGCGTTTGCGCAATGCGGCGCAGCTCGTCGACGCGCAGAGCCAGACCTGTGTTTGCGGCTTGTGCGCGCAGTTCGTCGTCGGTAAGACCGTTGACGGGAAAACTACGCAAGACTGCCGGCGGCGGGTACTTGCTGCGCATTGACCTGGGCATCGGCTTGTAAAACGGCAGAACGCGCATTGGTTTGCACGAGCAGCGTG
>DATGJX010000127.1:0-2668 GCA_035294905.1 Vulcanimicrobiaceae bacterium
CGAGTGAATGGTGGCAGCAGCAGCGCCGGCGCGTCCGGACGTTGCGGCAGATATCAGGACAATCGTTAAGAGTGAGACGAGCAGCCGGCGCACGCTATCGCACCGTGAACTGCGTCGTCCCCGCCACGAGCGTGCTTCCACCGTAGTCGACCGTGAGCTCGAGCGCGTAAGTGCCCGGCGTCAGTCCCGAAAACGTGCGCGTGTAGAGTCGAGGATTTCCCGCGAAGATTGCTGGTGTGCTGTCATCGCGCTGCTGAACGATGCGTCCGGCCTGCGCGAGCTGTAGATGAATTTGAGGACGAACGTAGGTTTCGCCGTCGTTCGACATACGCGCGACGAGCCGGACGTTGCCGTCGCCGCCGTTTTCAACGCGCATCGTCGTGAGTGCGAGATGCTTGCGTGCATTTCCGACGGTTTCGTACGCGAGGATGTTGGCGCCGACGCCGAATGAGCCGGACGGTCCCTCCGCGCTTGCCGCGCGAATGAAGTAGCCGCCCCAATGATCGCCGATCGCTGACGGAAACGTCGAGGGAAGATTGAGCGTCAACGTCATCTCTTGCGTCTGGCCCGGCTCGAGCGTGAACTCGTTGCCTGATAGATGAAGAAACGGATCGAGCGACGAGGCTCCGCTGAATCCCGGCTTGCCGGTTTTCACCGTGCCGTCGACGTTCGACGTCCAGTCGATTTGGTTTGCGTTGACGCGTGCCGCTTGCGTTCCCGTGTTTTTGACAATCACGTGCGCGCTGGCTTGTTGGCCCGGCGCGAGCGTGAACTGCACGATCAGCGGTTGAACCGAGATCTGGAGGCCGGGCACGGTTTGCGCCCAGGCCCCCAGTGGTGCAAGCGCGATCATTGCGACCGTGAGCGCGCAAGCAATCCTGCGAAGCATCTTAGTTCGCGGTAGCCGTCGCCGTGAAGTTCGTTGCGGCGTACGTGTCGGCGGGAACTTGGCTTGCGTCGAGCGAGAGCGCGACGACGAGGCTATAGTTGGCGATGATCTCGCCGGTCCACGATTGGCAAGCGACTGCCGAGGTCGAGAGCGCGGCGCTCGTGGCAAGCGTTCCGGCCGTTCCCGCGAACGTCGGGCTGCCGGTCGTGCCGCCGGTGCAGCTCATCTCCCACGCCGTTGCGGGGATCGTCCCGCCGCCGGTGCCGGTTATCGCGGCACCCGTGATAGAAACTGAGGTTCCGCCCGAATCCGTTTTCGAGCTGCGGAATGTGCCGGCGAGCGTCGCGGAATTCGAACAGGCAACGAAACCGGTGATGGCCGCGCCGACGTTGCAGCTGACGTTGCTGCCCGACGAGTAAGTGACGCCGATGGTGGCTTGAACGCCGGCCGTAACGGCGACCGAAACGCTTGCGGTATTGGTGGCTGCAGCTGCCGGAGCGCAGAGCGTTCCGAAGGCGAGCGCGGCCGCTGGAATGAGCGCGAGGCCGAGTTTAGCGAGCCCACCGCGATTCAGACGAAGCATGTCTCTCCTTTGTGTGAGGGGGCGGAGGCTCTTTAGAGCGTCCGGCCGGGTGCTCGCCAAGCGAGCGTCCAGTGCAGCCCACACACTACCCGGTGCGCAATCGTTCCGCCAAGTGATTTGAACCGATGTTCGATGAAAGTTAACTCAGTTAACGTTGTGTAACGTTCAAAAAGTCATATGGCATAAGGGATTTTCGATGATCGCTATTTCGCGCATCACGACAAATATCGCTTTGTAAAGCGCGTGCAAAACAAGTAGCAATTAATATTTGTTGCTTTTTCGGGACGCATTGTCGCCGCATGGTATGGGTACTAAGGCAGGAGGCGGAGGGACGAGGGCCGCTGCCATCGCATCCGAGCGGCTTAGCACCGTGTTTGGGAGAGTGCTAAATGCACGAAGACAGATTTTTTGAGCTGGCACGCCGCTGGCGTCCAGGGTTGTTCAATCCGAATACGGACGTTTTTTTCGACCCGGAATCACAGCGGGTTGTCGTCCAGGTGGAGTTGGCCGGAGCCGACCCCGAGAGCCTGACCGTCGCCGCCGACGAGGCCTCCCTTTATATAAGCGGGCATCGCAAAGACCGGTCGGCCGAGGCCTGCCGGACGCTTTCCATCCTCCAAAAGGAGATCGAGTACGGCGAATTCTCGGCGCGCATACCGCTTCCGGGACCGACCGACGTCGATGAGGCGACCGCCACGTACAACGACGGCATCCTAACCATCACGCTTCCGCTTGCGGTGCGTGAGCCGCGCGCGCTGCGCACTGAGCTGCGCGTGACGGTCAGAAAGATAACGATATGACCACGACCACTCTCCCTACAACTGACACGCTCGGCATTCTGCCGCTGCAAGAAGCGGTGCTATTTCCCAACACCGTCATTCCGCTGGCGGTCGTGAAGAAGCCGGGCATCGCGCTCGTCGAGGAAGCGCTGCGCGAAGGCAAGCCCATCGGTCTTGTCGTTCTCAAAGACAAAGACATCGAAGATCCGGGTCCCGACGACATTCGCCGCGTCGGCACGATCGGTACGATTCAAAAAATGCTCAAGGTGCCGGACGGGACGTTGCGCTGCATCGTTGCGGGATCAAATGTATTCCGCATTGACAAGATCGTGCAGACCGAGCCGTACATGTCGGCGACCTTTATCGAGCTTCCGGACATCACCAAAGATTCGGAAGAGCTCGTTGCGATGCATCGCA
>DATGJX010000128.1:0-3003 GCA_035294905.1 Vulcanimicrobiaceae bacterium
CGTAATCCTTGAACTTGTGGTCGACGGTTATGCCGGGTGAAAATTTGCCGACGTCTCGTATCGAAACGTCCTTTCCGGCGATGTCGACGGCAAAGCGCGCCAATATGATCTCTCTGTCACTTTCGTTCGTGAATTTGATCATCAATGCGCCGGTCGTCTTTCCGAGGACTCCGAAAAGTCCGCCTACCTCGTAATCAAGGCGACAGTTGTCTATTTGAATCGGAGATACCGTCCCAAAGAGCATGGGCGATGCTGATGGCGATGGCGTTGGTGAAGCATCGTCGGCGCGTACCGCACTTGGCAGCATCGCGATCATGAGGAAAGAGCACGTTAATAAACGCGAAATACGTCGCATAGAGAGGCCACGTCCGTTCTCGGGAGATAGGGTCGCTTGAATGTGACCCTATCATGCGAGTCTTGTGGCTATTTGGGAAAAACTGTCGACACGTTACTTCCGCGGCGAACGGCGACGTTGAGCTGACCTTCCGGCGAGTTTGCAATCAGCTCGCGCGCTTGCGCAGCATCGGTGACACGCTGACCGTTGATGGTCGTGATGATGTCACCCGGTTGAAGCCCCGCTTTCTGCGCGACGCTATTGGGTGCAACTTGCCGGACGAGGACGCCTCGCGGCGTTTGCATGAGCGCAAACCCGAATGCGTCAACCAAACCGGTGGGCGCTGCGTTTTGGGGACCCGAGGGCGCGGTGGCAGCGGCGGCGAGCCATTGCACGTTGCGCCCGGCGTCTGCCGTGAGCTGCGCGTCTTGCGGCACGACGAAGTTTGCCGTAATGGCCATTGATTCGCCCGCTGAAATGGAGAGTGGCTTTTTCGGTCCGTACACTTCGCCGGGTCCGGCGCTCAGCGCTCGAGCGCGGATTGTTTGCATGCCGCCATTCGGTGAGGGGACGCTGATTTGAAAATCGCCGGCCTGCGCGACCATGTCGTGCGATGGGTGCAAATTGAGACGCACATGGAGAACGTTCGCGCCGAGATCCGGGCGTTGCGTCATCCATGAGGTCTGCACGGTGAAGTCGCCCTGCTGCAGCGGAAGCTGCCGGAAGATCTGCTGTTGCGGAAATGATTGTTGCGGCGGCTGCTCTTGCGGTTGTGGTTCGGCAGGCTCCGCATTGGGCTGCGGCTCGGCGGCAACAAATGCGGACGATGGGAACGCCGATGTCGGGGCTTGGGCGACGACGCGAACAGGTTGCTGTTGCGGAACGGGCACGGGAACCGGTTCAGCCGCGACCGGCGCCGGTGCGGGCGGCGCCGGTGCTTGCGCGCTCTCGTAGGCGACGCGAACTTTTTGATCTTCGAAGAACGGACTGAGCACGAGCGGCGCCGAGATTGCATAGCCGCCGCGTTCCTGTCGATTCGTGTCGCGTGTATCGATCATGCCGATGACTTCACCGGTGCGCGGCTCGAAAACGGGCGACCCGCTCAAGCCTTCTTCGATATTGAGATTCGCGAGATCGATGAAGCGCCCGCTACTCGGCAGCGAGCTTATCGTTCCGGGATAGAGCACGCGTGGGACGAGTCCCGCGATTTCGATCGACTCGTCGTTCTTTAGGAAGCCGGCGACCGCGACGTAACTGCCTTCGTGCAGCGCGCGATCTTGCGAAACGAATCGCACGGGAGTTAAGTTTGGTTCGTCGACCTTGAGCATCGCCGTGTCGACCGGGCCGACGGATCTCAGATGCGCGTCGATGTCGCGCGCTTGCCCCGGAACGTTGATGACGATCTTGGCCGCTTTCAACACCGTGTGCGCGGATGTCAAAATGAGCGATCCGCCTTTATCCGATGCGACGACGAAGCCGGTGCCGGACTGAATGGGTTTTCCGTTGCCGTCCAAAGCCCAGATCTTGACGAGCGACGGTTTGATCTTTGCGTAACCGATCGATGCGTCGTCGGCTGCGGAGGCTGCACGAGCGACCAAGGCCATTACGATGAGGAGCGACGAGAAGAAGAGACGCATGGAAGATGGACCTCTAGACGGCACGGAGATAAATTCCGGCGGCATCGCAGACTCCTGAAGTCCGACGGCTGACGCCAAGCGGGGGCCAATCCAAATACATTCCGGGTACGGCGGCTGACCAGGTTTCCGGCAATGCCCACGTTTCGTAGTGGGGCACGATTGAAGGCGGCGTGACGTGTCCGATTTCGCAGCTATTGAAAACGATGCGCGGCGTTCTATCCGTTGGACTCTTGATGCCGAAATAGCTTCCGTCGACGAAGCGGTTGCGATGCCGCGCGTTGTGATGCCAGCTATACGGCTGCGCAATTGCAACGATGCGCTTGAGAATGACGCCGTCGGACTTCGAGCCGCCCGAAGGCGTCCATCCATCTTGCGGAAGCGTCTTTTGCACCATCGTCAGCGTGACGCGCTTCCCGTCTGCATTGACGCCCGTCGCCGTGAATACGAGCAACGACGGCGTTACGGGGTAAAGTTCGAGCGTCACGTCGGGGCCACCGCAGGGGAAGCGCATGTCGGACGTGATCGGCTTGTTCTGCGCGTACTTCCAATAAAAGGCATAATCGTCGACGCCCGCTTGCGCCGAACTTTTTTGTAATCCGGCATCGACCGAGACGCCATTTGGCCCAGCGCCCCATCCGCCAATATAAATGTAGCCCGTCTCTTCGTCGACCGGGCCGAATTGCGAGATGTCGCCGTTGAACCCGGCGCCTTTTGTGAAGTGGCTGACGCCGCACGGAATTGAAACCGTGAGCCGTTCCGCGCTCCAGCCGTTCAACGTTCGGACTCCGTGGAAGGCTCCCGAATCAATATCGAAGGGCGAGGCGACTTCAGAGCGTGCCGGTGTCCCGGGAACGCGATCGTCATCCGGCGCCGGCTGCACGAACCGATGCTCGAACATCCACGTCAAATCGTGCTTTACGATTCTCGGCGTCGGGCGCGCGTTCGGTTTTGCGTACGTGGTGGTTGGCACGTACGAGAGCGGCTGCGTGCGCATGTCCGCAAACGCGACCGCAGGTGCTTGCGGCTGCGTAA
>DATGJX010000129.1:0-11821 GCA_035294905.1 Vulcanimicrobiaceae bacterium
AGTTCGCCGAGTCTTCGGCGATCGCGCGGTCGTCCTGCGGCCAGGTCTGATCGTGGGGCCGTTCGATCACACCGATCGATTCACGTATTGGCCGGTTCGCTTCGATGAAGGCGGCGACGTGCTCGCGCCTCCCGCCCAGACGCGCGTGCGATATATCGACGCGCGCGATCTTGCGGCGTTCGTCGCTCATCTTGTCGAGCGCAGCGGCAGCGGAACCTTCAACTGCGTGACGCCGCCTGGAAGCGTGACGTTCGGTGCGATTGCGGAAGCGTGCATGTCGGAGGCGTCAGCGGAAGACGCGCAAGCAGTTTGGGTCTCGGAAGAGTTTCTCGCGCTGCATGACGTGCAGCCGTGGAGCGAATTGCCGCTTTGGATTCCCGAATCCAGCACGTTCGGGCGGTTGAACAACGTCGATTCGAGCCGCGCGCTCGCAGCCGGTCTTGCGATTCGTTCGCTGCACGAAACGGTTCGCGATACGCTGGCGTGGGCGCGCACCGCGGAGAAGCGCCTTGGTGCTTTGGCGGCCGGTCTTTCGCCGGAGCGTGAAGCCGAACTGCTTACGGAAGCTCGCGCGCGGCAGGGTTGATGCGGCGCAACTCGCGCACGTCGATCAAGTCTTTATCTCGTCCCGAGGCTTTCTTATTGGCGATAAGGTCCTCAAGGCCGGGCACGAAGTTTGGCTCACCAAGGTACGTGCTGGGCTCGCGGCGCGACCACGCATCATCAAAGTCGAGCCCGCTGACGGATGTGATAATGTCAATGCGAAACGGCTTCGTTCCTATTTGAAAGATGAGGTCGTCGCTGGTGAAATCGTCAACTTTGACCATATCCATCGGCGCGCCGAAGCGGCCCAGTGCTCGAAAAACTCGTTGCGCATTTTCAGGTGTCCGCCGAATCCACACGTCGAAGTCATCAGACGATCGTATGTATCCGTGGTATCCGACAGCATGAGCGCCTACGACGAGATACTCAACGCGCTCGGCGTTCAACTCTCGCAACAGATCGGCGTAGTCTTTGCTGTGAGAGATCCCGTCCATTCCACCTCGCTGCATCGACGTAAAGCCAGTCGACTCGGCGCATCCGCTCGTCCGGCGTCATGTCACAGGCCGTGAGCCAATCGACCTCGCCGTCCTCCTCGCGAAGCCCAATTTTCTTCACGTGCCACTTGCGCTCGCTGCGCGGCTTATCCATCAGGAATACTTCGACGCTAGGCAGCCCTGCCCCCAGGCCCCGAAGGCCCGCTGGACAGGGTGGGTTAAAATAGAACGGCCATGCCCTACGTTCGCCCGATTGTCACCGACGGACATCCGACGCTTCGAAAAGTCGCCAAAAAGATCGACCTGAAAGAGCTGCACGATCCGTTGTTCCAGCAGCTCATCGACGACATGTTCGAAACGATGTACAAGGCGCCCGGCGTCGGCCTTGCGGCCCCGCAGGTCAACGTTTCCAAGCGGCTCTTCGTCATGGACGTCGGCGAAGACGACGAGCATCCGGAAGGGGGCGCGTACGTCGTCATCAATCCGAAGATCGAATTGCAAGACGAAGAGGTCGAGATGACGGAAGGGTGCCTTTCCGTTCCCGGCTACGTCGGCGAAATCACGCGCTTCAATCACGTTGCGGTAAGCGGCATCGATCGCAACGGCAACAAGATCCGCTTGGAAGGCAAAGGAACGTTCGCGCAGGCGCTCCAGCACGAAATCGACCACCTCAACGGCGTGCTCTACATCGACAAAGCGAAGAACGTGCGCATACCGCAGACAAAAGAAGAGGAAGAAATCGCCGAAGCCGCCGCGCCCTGAGCATGTCGAATGGGATTAGCCTGAAAACGCTTTTCCTCGGGACCAGCGAATTCGCGGTTCCGTCATTTCGCGTGACCGCCAGCCGCACGCAGCTGTGCGGCGTCTTGACGCAGCCGGATCGCCCCGCCGGCCGCGGACACAAACTGCGAGCCACACCCGTAAAGACCGCCGCCGTAGAGCTTGGGATTCCGGTATTCGAGCCAAGATCGCTGCGCGAATTTGCCGCGCAGCACGCAGACGAAGGGTACGACCTGTTCGTGCTCGCATCGTACGGAAGAATTTTGCCGCAGCTGCTGCTCGATATTCCGAAGTTCGGATCGTTCAACGTGCATCCCAGTCTGCTGCCCAAATATCGCGGCGCGACACCGATTCAAACGGCGTTGCTCAACGGCGAGCCGGAGACGGGTGTGACGATCATGCTGATGGACGCCGGTATGGATACCGGCGACGTCGTTTTGCAGGAGCGCACGCCGATCGACGACGACGAGCGTTACGGTGAACTGCATGACCGCCTTGCCGCATTTGGCGCGCAGGCGCTCTCGCACGCGCTCGATCTCGCGCGCAGCGGTCACATTCCGCACTATCCGCAAAACGGAACGCCCACCCTTACGAAACCGCTGCGAAAAGAAGATCTGCTGATTGACTGGAGCTGGCCCGCGCAGCGCATAGTGAATGCCGTGCGCGCGTTTGCGCCCTCGCCCGGTGCTCGCGCGAACGTGCAGGGCGTGCAAGTGAAGATATTGCGCGCGCGTGCCGGTACCGCCAGCATCGCGCCCGTTGCGGCGGGCACGATTGTGGGGACGAACGGAGACGCCGTTACGGTGCGCTGCGGCGACGGTACTGTGGATGTTCTCGAACTCGTTCCTCCGAACCGCGCCGCGCAGAGCGGCTCCGCATTTGCGCGGTAGCGCGCGCGACGTCGCGCTTCACGTCGTGCGCGACGTATTCTCGGAGCAAGCGCGCGGCGCGCAGCAAGCACTGGATTATCGCTTGCAACAGTCAGCGCTCGACGCACGCGATCGCGCATTTGCAACGATGCTCGCATTCGGCGCAATCAAGATGCGGCGCACGCTGGATTGGTACTTGCAGCCGTACGTCGGCGATCGCGCGAAGCCGCTCCCGCCCGCGATTTCGGAAATCGTGCGAATGGCGGTGTACGAGTTGCGTTTTACCTCCGCTCAGCACCATGCCGCGGTAAGTGAGTGGGTGAACCTCGCAAAGATCTACGGGCATCGCGGAACGGCGGGCCTGGTGAACGCAGTCCTGCGCGGATTTTTGCGCAATAACCCCGCGCCGCCGCAGCCGCAAGATTTTGCGAATGAAGACGATTACCTCGGTGCGGCGTTTTCGTATCCCACGTGGCTCGTGCGCCGGTTGCGCGAAACCTTCGGCGACGGCGCCGTGCAGCAAATTTTGGAAGCGTGCAACGCGCCCGCGCAAATCGCCGTCACCGTGAATCGAGCGCGCACGAATCGTGATGCCGTTGCACAGTGGTTCACGGAGCGGGGTGCTCAGGCGCGCTCCTCGGAAATCGCACAGGATGCGCTGATCGTCTCGGACGGCGCGCTCGCGCGAGCATCGGAAGCCCATGCGTCCGGAGGATGGTGGCTGCAGAGCGAGAGTTCCTCGCTCGTTGCCGACGTGGTCAATGCGCAGCCGGGCGAAGCCGTCGCCGATGTCTGCAGCGGCCGAGGCAGCAAAGCACTGCAAACCGCGGCGCGGTTGAACGGCGACGGCACCCTCATCTGCATCGAAAAGGACGCGCGCAAGGGCGCGGCTCTGGAGCGGCGGGCGCGGGAAGCGGAGCTGTCTCTGGTGCTCATTGTGGGCGACGCGACTGCGCCAATTCTCCGGCAGCGTTTCGACCGCATCTTGATTGACGCGCCCTGCTCGGGCATCGGGGTCATCGGGCGGCACCCGGAGGCTCGCTGGCGGAAGCGGCCCGAGGACGGCGAACGCTTGGCGATTACCCAGCGCGCGCTGCTCGAAGCGCTGGTTCCGCATGTGTACGAAGGGGGAGCAATCGTTTACGCGGTCTGTTCCGTTGACAAACGGGAGACGATCGAAGTGATCGACTGGTTTGTTCGCACGCACAACGTGCAACGCGGTCTGATTCCAGCGCAGCTTTCCGAATTTGAAACGGAAGCGGGCGACGTTCTCGTGCCGCCGGGCCTAGAAGGCCGTGACGGCTTCTTCGTCGCGCGCTTGGAACGCCGGCTCTAGCGCTGCACGTATGAGCTGGCTCGCACGCATTGAAGAGGCTTGCGCCGGATTCATCGAGCGCGCTTTTGCCAACATGTTTCCAAGCGACGTCGAACCCGCGCAGATCGCGCGCAAACTCGTCGCGACGATGGAAGCGGGAACGCAATCCACGGAAAGTCGCGCGCTGACCGCGCCGCACGCCTACGCCGTCTACGTGCATCCATCCGATTACGAGCGCTTGCGGCCGCACCGCGCTTACCTCGAAGAAGAGTGGGCGGCGCTGCTGAACGAGGTCGCTCAGCGTGTCGGCATTTCGTTCGCGCAGCCGCCGGCCGTGCAACTGCGTGAAGCCGGCGATGCCGTACTCGGAGCAATCGGAATCGACGTTCTGGACGAGCCGGTACCAGCGAAACCGCAGCCGATCGTGCTGCGAATGGTCAAAGGGATGCCGGCCGACGGACGGTACCCGGTGTTGCGCGAACTGCGCGTCGGCCGCAGCAGCGAAAGCGACATCTTTCTCGTCGACCCGAGTGTGTCGCGCATGCATGCAACGCTGGAGTTGGACGGCGATCGCGTCGTCGTTCGCGACGCAGGTTCGACGAACGGCACGTTCGTCAACGGTGAGCGCGTGCACGTCCACACGCTGCAGCCGGGCGACCGTGTCGCATTCGGAAAAACCGAGATGGCGGTCGAGGCGCAGGAGCCGGCGTGAACTTCACGGCTGCAATGCGCGTCGGATCGCTCGAGATATTGGGCGCGTTGGCCGCGTTCGGGTATCTCGCCGCGCGCCTGCAGCCGGGGTGGGCCGCGGTGCAGCCAAAGGCCCTTTCCGTGTCGCTGCGCGTGCTCAAAACACCCCTGGCCCATACCGCCGGGCGGGACCTGGCGGTCACGGTGAGCGAGGGGAAGCCATGCAGCATGGGACGGTCGGGACAAAACGATGTAGAATTGACAGACCCGGAAGTGAGCCGGCGCCACGCACGCCTCGATTTGGTACGGGGCGTTCTCTATCTCACCGACGAAGGCAGCAGCAACGGCACTTTTCTTAATGGAAAATCGCTGGGCAATGAGAGTATCGAACTCAGACCTGGGGATGATATCGATGTGGGGAACACGCGGATCACCGTGAGCGGGATGGAGCCGGTACGATGAACGTTGCTATGAGCGGCGACCGCGGATCGTGCGTTTCGCAGCGCTTGGCTCCGCAAACGTACCTGTTTGCCGTCGCGAACGGTTTTGGATACGTGGAGGGCGAGCCGATCGCGCACAACGTGCTGCATCGGCTGCACGAAGAGATGCTGCGCCGCGCGCGCCGGCCGAAGAATTTCAAGAATGCCCTGACGACCGCGTTTTGCCGCGTGAACGACGAAGTGCACGCGCGCACCGCGTCGCACGAAGATTACATTACGGCGGCCTGCTCGGCAACTGGTGTGCTGCTGATCGAGAATCGCGCATTCTTGGCACACGCGGGTTCAACGGGCGGGTATCTCGCACGTGACGGCTACGTCGTGTCGCTCACGAAGAATGACGCGTTCGAGGGAGACGGCGTGCCGGTCCTCACGCGCGCGCTCGGCATTGCGCCCACCATCGACGTCGCCGCTTGCAGTTTTACGCTGAACGAGGGCGACACACTCGTCCTGACCGGTAAGCGGCTGCGCGACGGCGACGAGCGGCGCCGCCTTTCGGAGTGCCTGACTTACGGCACCGAAGAAGCCGCCGGCGGCGAGCAGATGCTGATCATTCGCTTCCAGCCCGACGAGCGCGAGCAGGTTGCGCAGCCGGCGCCCTCGCAGAGCGCACAAAGCGTAGTGATAGGAGTTCTGGCCACGATTTTGTTCTACGCGATGCTTTGCATACGATAGCCGCCGACGCGGCGACGGCTCTGCGCCGGCTGCTTCCGACCGCGATGGCTTTAGCCGTCGCGGCTTTTGCGCTGTCGTTCGCTCCGCCGAAAACCATCGGACCGCCGTGGTTGCTTGCGGTGCTTGTCGCGCTCTCGCTGCTGTGGGCGCTGCTGCAGCCGCCGGGAATGCAGCGCGACGACACGCTGCCTGCGATCGCCATCGTGCTTTCGGCGGTCGGACTCTTGCTCGTCGCGCGCCTTTCACCGCAGCTCGCGCACAAACAGCAATACTGGCTGCTCGTTTCGCTGGCCCTCGCTGTGGCGCTCGGTCCCGGCTTCACGCTGTTTCGCCGCATGGCGGCATACAAATACGTGTGGGTGCTGCTCTCGTTCGTGCTATTCGTGCTGCTGCTTTTCTTGGGGCAGGAATCGGGCGGCGCGCGGCTTTGGATCAAACTCGGACCGGTGCAATACGAACCGGTAGAACTGATAAAACTGTTCATCGTGTTTTTTCTCGCGGCGTATCTTGGCGAAACCGCGGACGTCATTGCACGCGCACGCCCCTGGTCGATACGGGCGAACTTGAAATACCTCGGCCCGCTGTTTTTGGGTTGGGGTGCGTCGATGGCGATCCTGATCTTGCAGCGTGACATCGGCATGTCCGCATTGCTGCTCGCGACATTTGCCGTTTTGCTGTATGCCGCGACGCGGCGCGTCGATCTGCTCGTCGGAAGTCTTGCGGTGTTCGGCGGCGTCGCCGTGTGGGTGGTGCGCCATTATCATTACGTCGGCACGCGGATAGCCGTATGGCGCAATCCCTTTGCCGACCCGCTCGGTGCCGGATATCAAGCGTCGCAAGGGTACTACTCGCTCGCTGCCGGCGGAATATTCGGCACGGGCTATCGTCTCGGCCATCCGGGATTCATCCCGGACGTCGCAACCGATTATATCTACGCCGCGCTCAGCGAGGAGTTTGGGCTCATCGGCGCGATCGTCGTGCTCGCGTTGTTCCTGCTGCTCGTGCGACGCATTATCGCCATCGCGGGGACACAGCCCGACCTGTACACGCGACTGCTCGCCGTTGGACTCGGCGCAACACTCGGTTTTCAAGTCTTCATCATCGTCGGCGGCGTCATCGGGCTGTTTCCGCTCACCGGCATAACGCTGCCGTTCATTTCTTACGGCGGCAGCTCGCTCGTTGCGAATTTCGTGCTCGTTTCGCTTGCATGGGCGATGAGCGCGCGCCCGTTGCCGCAGCGCGCGTGAGGCATACGGCTTCGAGCGGCGGTGCGCGTTGCGCGCGGGCGCACGGCGGTCGTTATGGCACGGCCGTTTCCGGGCACACTCCAAGCGTTCGAAGGTCTCCTCGCGCAGGCATCGCGTGATGGAGTTCGCTTCGTGAAATTGCGTTTAGCAAAGGAGCCAGTGCCGGCACGGTGACACTGGGCAGCCGCTTGCCTCGCCCGGCAATGGAAGGCGCTCGCACATCGAAGGAGTACTTCCCGGCACAGAGAGCTTCGCGAAAGGAACCATGGCATGCAAAGATCCGTAACCATCGTGCTGACTGCGGTAATCGCGGCTGCTGCGCTGGCGGCGTGCTCCGGTGGAAAACAGACAAGTTCGTCTACCACGACGACCACCACGACGCAGAGTTCGCCTGCTGCTTCTCCCAGTACGGCTGCTAGTGCCGCGGCGTCTGCCGCGCCGAAGATGGTCGCCGCCGGCGGTGCATCCGCCGCAGCCGGCGCGAAAGTCTTCACGACGAATTGCTCGAGCTGCCATCAGGCCAACGGGAAAGGGCAACCCGGCGTGTTTCCGCCGCTTGCCGGGAATGCGACCGTCACCGGACCGGCCGACAAGGTCATCGCGGTCGTCAAAAACGGGCTGAACGGAAAGATCTCCGTCAACGGCACCACGTACAACGGTCAAATGCCTGCGTGGAAAGGCACGCTGAGCGACAGCGACATCGCTTCGGTGATCACGTACATCCGCAGTTCGTGGGGCAATAAAGCGAGCGCGGTGGCGGCAAGCCAAGTCAGCGCCGCAAAATAGTTTTTACTTAACGCGCAGGATGCGCACTATTCGGATCGGCGGGGAAAGTTTTTGACTTTTCGCCGGTGCCCGATCGATTCGACGCGCGACGTTCATTCCCGATATCACTTTGCCGAAGACGGCGTAGCCGTATCCGTCCGGATCCCGGTCCGCGTCCAAGTGGAGATTATCCGCCATGTTGATGAAGAAATCGCAGGGCGAGCCGGAGTTCGGCGTTTTGTCGCGCGGGATCGCGATGGTCCCGGCGACATTGCGCAAACCCGTCTCGCGCGTCGATTCGAGCGGTAAGGGCGGAAATGGGCTTGTATCGGCGTTCAATCCGCCTTGAATCACTTGCGTCGGGTGACGCGGCGACTGATTTCCGGGGCGAACGACGCGGTAGAACTCGGTCCCGTTCAACTTCCCGCTGTCCACGCAACGCATGAAACCGGCGGTCGTACGCGGCGCATGTTCCGGATCGAGCCGCACGGTAATATTTCCGAGCGTCGTTTCGATGCGAACGAGCAGCGACGCTGCCAAGAGTAGCGCAATCATGTCTTCGGGCGTTCGGAAGGAAGAAGCCTCAACCTTGCCCCAGGGAAAAAACGCGAGCAGCGTTAAGAGGCCTTCTACGTGAAGCGAACCCTCGTATTGCCGGTAACGTCGCTGCTCTCGATCCTTCTCGCGTCATTTCACCTGGTGGATGACGTCGTATACGGGTCGGAAAAAGGCGTGGCGTCAAACGTCCTCATCGTAGTCATTCTTGCCGTATGGCTGTACGGAACGCTGGCGCTGCCCGAACGTCCGGCGGGGCACGTTATCATGCTGGTCGGATCGCTGCTCGGGCTGACCATTTTCGTGACCCACCTAACCGGCACCGGGGGCCTCGCAGGTATCGAGATCGGCAAATTGAGCGGAGCCTTTTTCTTCGTCTGGACGCTCGTCGCGCTTGCGGTCTTTTCTCTTTTGTCGCTCTCGCTCTCAGCGCAAGGTCTCTGGAGTCTGCTGCGCTCGAAGGCGTAGCTGCGCATTCCCGGAGCGCGAGCTGTGCTAGAATCAGGCTATGAACGCCAAGTCGATAGTATTGACCGTCGCTTCGTTTGTTGCGCTTGCGTGGGTTGCGCCGCTTCCAGCGGCAGCTCACGTTGTCCGGGTCAATTTCGTAAATGACTCGACCGTGTGTGTGAACGTGTCCGCCGTCGCATGGGCTGTGACGCAGCAGGCCAAGTTCGTCGGAAGAAGGGCGGATGTGCGGCCGAAAGACAACGCGACGTTTACAGAGGATCTTATCTTTACGGGAAGCACTTCCGGAGGCGGTACACCGCCGCCGGTACGAAAAGGCGTAACCGTATGGACGTACGGCAACACGGACTGCTCCGGTACGAGCACTGGTATGTACCACGCGGAGCGCGTCATCGATCCAAACAGGCCGGACCCGCCGTTCAAGTTCATCGGGCACCCAGGCGCGTTTCGTATCGAGTAGCGGCTACGGTCTAGGCCGCTGCCGTAAAGCCGTTCGTGAATAGCTGCGATACGTAGGCATACATCTGCGGATCGACCCGACGTAATCGCGCACGCGTCGCGCGCGGCCAAAACGAAGCCGGATCGTTCGCCTCAACGTACGCGCGGACGCTCTCCGCGAAGTATTCGTCCGGTCCGGTTGCGGCGTATGGAGTGACGTACGCGCACGCATCTGCGAAAAGACGCCGCAAGTGCGGATCGATGCTCGAGCGATAGATGCCGCCGCCGAGTGCGCAATCCAGCGCATGTCCGAATTCGTGCGCTACGGTCATCGGACTGCGGGAGCGCAAGTACATCGTGCGCTCTTCGACGACGAAGAGTCCCGCGGGCGGCGCGGGCCACGCATCGACGTCAACGCTCAAGCGTTTGAGCGCGGCTGATGCATCGTCGTAGCGTTGGCCGGGTTCGAGCGGCACGATTCGCGTGCCGTTGCGATGGGCGAACGCGATAGCGCCTTCACCGAAGCGGCTCAGCGTTGCCAGAATGGATGAATGTTCGCGAGGATTCGCCGTATCGAGTAACAGTGATGCATCGGCAGCCATCCGAACAGCATTGCGCGCGGACGTTGCCGTGGAGTTGCCGCATAGTTACGGTGTGACGTCCCATTGCTCAGCGTTCCAATAGTCGTAAAGCATGTTTGGCCGAAACTCATGGAGCGCGGGGTTTATTACGACGTATTCACGGTCGTAGGCCATGGGCAGCAAAACGGCTTGGTCACGAATGCGCCGCTGCATGATGCTGAAGAAGCGTGAGCGCGCGGAACGATCGAGTGTCACTTGCTGTGCCGCGTACGCGGCGTCATAGGCCTTGTCGCAAAAACGCGCCATGTTGGCGCCGTTAGGCGCGCGCCGCGCACAGGTCCATTGCTCGGATTCCTCCGGGTCGGAGCCGCCGTAAAGGTTATCCGAGAACATGTTGAAGCGTCCGCCGTACTGAATTCCGCCGGCCGGAGCGGGCGCGTACATGATCGTGTTGTTGTACGTATGGATGGTCACGGCGATGCCCATTTGCGCGAGATCGCGCTGCACGGTGGTTACGACGCGGCGATTATAATCGCGGTTGTCGGAAACGAGTTCGATGGAGAGCGGTGCGCCATTGCGGGTGCGGACATTTCCCTTGAGCAGCCAACCCGCTGCATCGAGATCGCGGCCGGCTTGCCGCACATCGTACGGCAGCGGATGGATCGACGAATCGTTTGCCCAGAGAACGGTTGGAATCTCGGTGTTGGCAAAGGGCCGCAAACCGAGATACGCACTGCGAAGCAGATCCGCGCGATCGATCGATTCGATGATTGCGCGGCGAACGCGCACGTCGTCGGTGGGAGGTTTCGCGGTTTCAAAGTTGAGATAATCGAAGCCGTTGCGAAGCACCGGGACGATAACCGCGTCGCGCAGATTTCGGGCGCGGGGAACCTGCAGAATGCTGAGGTTGTCCACGTCGACCTCGTGCGCGCGGAACGCATTGAAAAGAGCCTCGTAATCGGTGACGATTTTGAAAACGATTCAGTGCAGTCGCGGCTTGCGCCAAGCGTATGGATTTGGAATCAGATCGATTTCGTCGCCGCGTTCCCAGCGCGCGACGCGGAACGGCCCGCTGCCGAACGGATGTGAGTTCCAGTCACTGTGCGAAACGTCCGTGCTCGCGAACGCGTGGGCGGGCAAGATGCCGAATGCAAAATCCGACGGTGCGAAGAGCTCGCCGACTGCCGCCGCCCACGGATGGCGGAGTTTGATTCGCACCGTATAGGCATCGGGCGTGTCGAGCGACGCAATCGCGCGATACGCTGCGGTATCGACGACGGGATTGCGCGGATCGAGTATCGCGCGATACGTGAACGCGACGTCTTTCGACGTCAGCTCGACGCCGTCGGCAAAACGGACGCCGTGGCGCAACCGGTAGATGATGGTCCGGCCGTCCGGCGAGATTCCTCCGTTCGCGCGCGAAGGCACCTGCGTAGCCAAGAGCGGTACGATGCGGTTTCGGCCGTCCAGACGGACGAGGGTTTCACAGTAGAGCTGGCCGAGATCGATCTGCCGCTGGACGAAGCCGAACAGCGGGTTGAGCGAATCGGGATCGTTGATCATCCCGATTCGCAGCTCGTGCGGCGTTCCCCACCCCAGGGTGCCGCCGGGTTTCGTACACGACGCGGCCAGCAAGAGTAGAACTGCCGACAAGGCCAAGCGGACCTTCATGCCGGCAAGTTCTACGCTTGAAAAGGCATTGCTAGGTTGACGGTGTGGACGAAACGTGCCAGCTGTCGATTGGGTAGTGCGTGCCGGTTGCCGTCATCGTCATCGTTCCCGATCCGTAACCGTCGGTAGTGAACGTGCTGATTGTGCCGGCGACGTTCGACAACGTTCCGTTAACGGCGATGATACCTGAGGTCGTAGACGTCGATATCGTCAGCGTCTCGCCATTTGGGAAA
>DATGJX010000130.1:0-4016 GCA_035294905.1 Vulcanimicrobiaceae bacterium
CGGGACCGGGTTGCTACCGCTCGTCGCACTTTGCGCGTTCGTTACGATGTGCGCGGGTGCATATGTAAGTTCGAGCGGAGCCGGACTTGCATGCCTCGGCGTCCCCGGCTGTGGCCCGACTTTCTTCGGAGAGGGCGTGCCGCAAGCACTTCAGATGACGCACCGGATTTTGGCGGGAACGCTCGTCTTGTTCGCCATCGCCGCGGCCGTGCTGCATCCGGGCCGGCTGGTGCGATCGACAAGGGCTCTGCGCGTTGCATTGATTCTGCTTGCGTTGCAAATCACTCTGGGCGTGCTCAACGTCCTGTGGTTGCTGCCGACGGCGTTACGCGAAGCGCACGCGGCAAATGCGGTCGCGGTTTTCTTGGCCTTCGTTACCGCAACAGTATTAGCGTCGCTGGAAGGGTCGTTACCCTTGGACGTTCTCGCGGCGAAAAATGAAGCTCGCAACGCGTTGCAAAACAAACGCGACGCTGCCCAGGATGGCGAGGATGATCGCGAGATCCTCCAGCCCATTGAAACCTGACGCGCCGTTGCCGCAGATGGCGACGGTGGCCTTTGAGAGCTCGAAATCGAGAAGGCTGAGAAGATCACTCGGATGCCGCTCGAACGCCTGTAGCCGCGCAACGATATCATCAGGATTCCAGCCGGGAAGATCGATAAAGTCGAAGATCTTGCCGCTCGGATCGATGAGAACCGTACGTTCCGTGTGAATGAGACCGACGCGAGGATCGGCAAACGGATCGATCCCGAAGCGTGCGTCGAAGTCCAGAACGGTTTCGGGATCGCCCGTGGCAATCGTCCAATGTGTGGGATCGGCACCGAAGCGGCGGCCGTAGCGCGCCAAGATCGACGGCCGGTCGTAGCCCGGATCGAGCGTCATCTCGATCAAATGATAGGGCCCGTTCGCAAAACGCTGTTGCAGTACGTGAAAGTGACTGGAGATCAGCGGACACTCCGCTTGATCGGCGCAGCGGCTGTAGATAAAAGACAGGACGACCGACTTACCGCGAAAGTCGGCAATGCTGAACGGTCGTCCGCGTTGGTCGACGAATTTGGTGTCGGGCATTTGGTCGCCGACGAACAGCGGAATCACATTGCGAATGATGCTGCGTGGCGGCGGCGGCGGAGTGACGCGAACCTCGTCGAGGACCACCGGCCTGGTATCGGCGTCCACCAGGCCGACGATGCGGTCACCGGCGTGCAGCGTCGAGACGCTCACGCGTGGCGAGAGCCGGTACAGCGTCGTTTGCTGCGGCGCCGAGCCTTCTGCATCGCGGAGCACCACCACCGCGTGTTGTTTGGCCAGGACGCTGACCACCAGCCCTGCGACGCGTGCCGGGTGAGCGAAAGCAATTGCCAAGGGAAGCGTAGCTGCCAACGCCACGCTGCACAGGCATACGAAGCAGATTCGACCGATCGTATTCAACGGCAAAGCGTTCGCGGTTATCTTCGAGCTACCCCGCAATGTGGCGATGCGCCGCCGTAAGAAACATCCGTGGGATTCGACGCCGATAGCGTCGCGAGCTTGGACTCGCGAAGAGCGCCGCGTCGTTTTGCGTGGATTCTTCGGCCGTTTGACGATTGCGATCGAGCCGCTGCTCGTCGGTTTGTTTTTAGCATTTCTGCCGATCGGCATGTGGCTCGGACGACAGGAAACCGCCTTGATGGTTGCGCCGATTTTCGGACTCGTCTCCATCGCTTTTGTCGCTTACTCGATCGCCTTGATGGTGCCGAGCACGCGCGCCGTGTTCGAGACGTTTACGCCGATCTATATCGTCGACGGCTACGTTCGATACCGTGAATCTGCCGCTACGGAAACTTCACCGATTGAATACCACGTCGCCGTTCTGAACGCCGATCGTGAGACGCTCGGCGAATGGCAGTTGAGCGAGTGGCCGAAATCGATCGGCACTCAGGATTTATGGGCCGCCCTCGTCGAGTTCAGCCCGTACGGCGGCATTCACAAGATCGACGGTCTATCAACCGGCGTTCTGCCATCGGAGATCGCTCCGTTCGGCGTCGGAGTTGCGCGCGATTCACAACGCCGCGGTTCAAAATTTCGGTGAAGTTATCCGTTACCGCAAGCCGCGTAGTGCTCGAGCGCGCTCGCTATCAACTGCCAGTCCGCTGCGCTCAAGTCAGCCGCCCGCTCGACGGACACGGGATTTTCGTTCATCAACACGTCCGCATAACCCGGTGAACGGTCTCCAGGAGCTTGACGGGATTCGTCGATGTCAGACGAGTCGATCAATCTGCCTTCGATCCGCTTTGCCAGCTCTTCCGCGGCACGACGTTCGGTCGTTTGCATAATAGTTTCTTTTTTCGTGTTGGCGGTCGATTGAAACCTCAATCCCGCAAATCTCTTTAGGAACCCGTTATCTGAAGACCGCAGAGCTCGCAGTTCCTCGTTTTTTTACGCGAGCGGGGAATTTCAGGCAGCCGTGCGCTCTGCTCCGGGCTAGCGTCGGCCTCAGCGAAAGCGACCGCTGCCTCAAGCGCCGCGACGAGGCGCATGGCGTCCTCATCCGAGAGTACTCCACGGATGCGTCCGTACGACGCGGGGTAATACCAGCCGAGTGCGAGTTGCAGCAAACGTTCATCGCCGCGTCTTGCAACCTCGTTCCCAAGCTCCTCTGGAGTAAGCGAGAACGCTTTGTCCGGAAGCAGGCCGCGCTGGCCGACGGCATTAACTGCGCGCAGCCACAGCGTTTCCGTCGCCGCGATCACATTCGTGCTCCACGCCGGCGCGATGGTTCAGCACGAACGAGAAACACGACGCCCAGCCCTAAGAGCGCGATCCCGTCGGTGGCGATCGCCCATGGTATCAAAAGCGTCCACAGCTTCGACGAACGATCGGATGAAGTGAACGCGAAGTGCTTTGCGGGGCTTGCAACCGGCGTCATCGCTAACGCCGGAGAATTATGGCCGGCTTTGTGCGGCAGCGGCAGCGCCGGCAGAAACGCGAGGAAGAGCGATCCGGCGAGCGCAGCGAGCACGAGAACGCTTAGCCAGGCCGATGGCCCGAGCTGCGGATTACGTGTACCAGCAGATGATTGCATGGTGATGCGAACGATCGAGCAGTGGGACGATGCTTTGAGGCAGCGATAGCAGTCCTTCGGGGCGCGCAATTATCTCGGCTCTCCGAATACGCACGGCAACGATGCAGACGCCGACGTACGCGATGCCGATTGCAGCAATCTCCGCGGGTAAGCGCAGCACCAGGGCCGGCGCCGCGAACGAGAACGCATACGCGCACGAAATAAGCAGCGCGCCCAATGCCAACCAGGTAACCAATTGCGGGCGTAGCCGCCACGTGCGCGCGATGAGATTGACCGCAACGGCGGCGCCGGCCGCAACGAGCACGGTCGCGATCGGGGCGAGGAAATACAAGTGCACGAAAAGCACGCCGGCGGCCAACGTCAAGACGACGGCGCGGCCACGGGCCACGAAAAGCGACGCTGCGCCAAGCAGCGCGGTGAGCGCAAGTATCCACCCGACCCCGGACCACAGCATCGAGAGTGCAATCAATGCGCCTCCCATGAGCGCGTGACGCCATGTCGCGTTGACGTCGTCGTTCGGCCACCAGGGCAGCGCACGCGGCAGCGCAATCGCGAGCACTGCGAAGGCCCACAGCGCCGCCCACTCCGTATGCGGGTCGAGCGTCCCGAACGCGGTAGCCGTCGCGTATGCCGACAATGCGACAATCGTGATTGTGGTTTGCAGCAGCCGGTCCGAACGCAGCACGCGCAGCCGCGCTTCCGCCTGCGCGTCCTCCGAGTACCGGGGGACCTCCGCTTGTGATCCGAGCAGGTACGGTTCCTTGTCGTAGAAACCCGGATCGACGCGGCGCAGCCAGTCAATCACTGCACGACAACTTCACGTGTAAAGGGCGGAATATGCTCGGGCGTCAGCGTCATGATCGGTAAGCGCTGATGCTCGACGTTTTCGCGCGGGCGCAAACTAACGAAGATCACGGCCGCTCCGTGACGCCGCACTTCGTCGAGCAGAACGCG
>DATGJX010000131.1:0-6891 GCA_035294905.1 Vulcanimicrobiaceae bacterium
GGACGACGAAGTCCGGCGGCGGAGTGCCATAGTGTATGGCCGACAAACCCGTTCCCGAGGCGGCCGCTAATACCAGCGCGGCGAGGACTTTCACGAGCGACTTTTTCTGCAGGCATGCCATGCCATTCCCGGTAAATCGCCCGAAATGAAGACCGCCGAATCCATCGAGGCGCTCTCGCAGGAGAGCCGCCGCTTCCCGCCCTCGCCGCAGTTCGCCGCCCGCGCCAACGCGCAACCCGGTATTTATGAGGAAGCGGAGCGCGATTATTTAGAATTTTGGGCGTCGTGGGCGCGCAAACTCGAGTGGATGAAGCCGTTTACGCAGGTTTTGGAGTGGAACGAACCCTTCGCCCGCTGGTTTGCCGACGGTGAACTGAACGTCTCGGTGAACTGCCTGGACCGCCACGTGCGCGCGGGCAAGGGCGAGAAGATCGCTTACTACTACGAGGGCGAACCGGGCGATCGGTGGACGATTACGTATAAACAGTTGCTCGACGGCGTTTGCCGCTTTGCAAACGGGCTGCGCAAACTCGGCATCAAGAAAGGCGATCGCGTCGCCATCTACATGCCGATGATTCCCGAGTTGCCCGTCGCGATGCTTGCATGCTCGCGCATCGGCGCGCCGCATTCGGTGATCTTCGGCGGTTTCTCACCGGATTCAATCATCGATCGCGTCAACGACGCGCAGTGCGTGGCGCTGATTACGGCGGATCACGGCTGGCGGCGCGGGAATAAGATTGCGCTCAAACGCAACTGCGACATCGCGATGGAGCAGACGCCGTCCATCAAGCACTGCATCGTTGCCAAACGTACCGAAGACTACGTGCTGATGCATGAAGGGCGCGACGTGTGGTGGGACGACGTCGTTCAAGACCAGCCCACGACGTGCGAGCCCGAGCGTATGAACGCGGAAGACTTGCTGTACCTGCTTTACACCAGCGGCACGACGGCGAAGCCGAAGGGCATCAAGCACACCACCGGCGGTTATTTGACGCACTGCACGATGACGCACAAACTCGTCTTCGATTTGAAAGAAGACGAGGACGTGTATTGGTGCGCTGCCGACATCGGCTGGGTAACGGGGCATTCGTACATCGTGTACGGCCCGCTTGCGAACGGCGCGACGAGCGTGATGTACGAAGGCACGCCGGATTATCCGGACAAGGATCGGCTCTGGTCGATCATCGAGCGGTACAACGTCACGATTCTCTATACGGCGCCGACGGCGATTCGAACGTTCATGAAGTGGGGCGACGAGTATCCGCGCAAGCACGATCTTTCGTCGCTGCGTTTGCTGGGATCCGTCGGTGAACCCATCAATCCCGAAGCGTGGATGTGGTACCGCGAGCACATCGGCGGCAATCGCTGCCCGGTCGTCGACACGTGGTGGCAAACGGAAACGGGCGGCATCATGATTTCGCCGCTGCCCGGTATTACGTCGACGCCGCCGGGAAGCGCAACGTTTCCGCTGCCCGGCATGCAGGCCGACATTGTGAACGACAAGGGCGAATCCGTTCCGCTCGGCGGCGGCGGATACGTCGTGCTCACGCGCCCGTGGCCGGGTATGCTGCGCGGCATTTGGGGCGACGACGAGCGCTACAAGCAGACGTACTGGTCGAAGTTCGAGCACAAATATCTCGCGGGCGACGGCTGCCGGCGCGATACGGACGGCAACTACTGGTTTATGGGACGCATCGACGACGTGATGAACGTCAGCGGCCACCGCATTTCCACTACCGAGGTGGAAAGTGCGCTGGTCGAGCATCCGCGCGTCGCTGAAGCGGCCGTGTGCGGGAAGTTGGACGATATGACGGGACAAGCCATCTACGCGTTCGTTTCACTGCGCGGCGGCGGCGTCGGCAGCAAAGAACTCGGCGACGAATTGCGCGAGCACGTCGCAACGAAACTCGGCAAGTTCACCAAACCGAAGTACATCACGTTCACGCAAGAGCTGCCGAAGACGCGCAGCGGCAAAATCATGCGCCGCTTACTGCGGGACGTCGCCGAAGGCCGCCAACTCGGCGACACCACGACGCTCGCCGATTCGAGCGTCGTCGAAGAAATCAAAGAACGCGCAAAGGTAGAAGTAACGAGCGACGACTAGCGCGCCGCGGCCTTGCCAGGCATGGCCTTTAGGGTTTTGGCGTTGGTGACGCCGTCATGTGATGGCTCTTCATGCTGTGCATCTTCGAATGCATGGCACTGGAATGCATCATGCTGTTGCTCTTCATGTGGCTGTGCATCGAACTGTGCATGGCGCTGCTATGCATCATCGAATGCGGGTGCGGCGACGGGGTAGCCATGGCTGCGGCCAAAAGAATGGCAAGTAGGTTCACAGGACATCTCCTAAAGAAAGCGTTTCGTCTTTAGAACGCCTGCGCGGTCTGCTTGGATGACTCCGTCATAACCGGCGCTCTCGCCTCGACTGCGCTCGGCGCCGCTCGACTTCGCTCGCGGTCGTTCGATACCTCACGATGACATTTGGGTGAGCTCAGTCTTCGTCGTTGGCGGATAGGTAGTTTGCGGCGACGCCGGTCTCGCTGTGCACTTTTGCACCATTGTGAGGAGGCGCATGCACCACGGCAAAACCCGACCGGAAACCGGTGCGTTTGCGAAGCGCCGCTACCGCAACGTACAACACGGGCACGAACACCAGATTGAGCACGGTCGAAACAAGCATTCCGCCGAACACGGCTGTGCCCAGCGAGTTTCGGCTTGCGCTTCCCGCGCCCGTCGCAAAAACCAGCGGCATGATGCCGAAGATGAAGGCCAGCGACGTCATCATGATCGGCCGGAACCGAATCTCCGCCGCTTGACGAACCGCGTCGGCGGCGCTCAAACCCTGGCGGCGAAGTTGATTTGCGAACTCGACGATGAGAATCGCATTCTTCGATGCAAGACCGATGAGCATTACGAGGCCCACCTGCACGAACACGTCGCTTGGGAACTGCCGAATGCCGATTGCCCAAAGCGCTCCGAGCACGGCAATCGGAACCGAGAGCAGAATGATGAACGGATCCCAGAAATTCTCGTACTGCGCGGCGAGCACGAGGAACACGAACAACAGGCCAAGTGCAAAGATGATCGTTGCCAGGTGTCCGCCCTCGATTTGGTCGAGCGAGAGCCCGAACCACGCGTACCCCATGCCTGCCGGTAATGTCTTGTTCGCTGCGGACTCCATTGCGGCGATTGCGTCGCCCGAGCCGACGCCCGGTTTCGGGATGCCGTCGACTTCGATCGATCTGAACAGATTGAAGTGTGAGATCTCCGTTGGAACTCTCGACTGAGATTGCGTTACGAGCGAACTCAGGGGCACCAGACCGCCGTCCGGCGATCGCACGTACATGCGCGCGAGGCCTGCGGGGTTGTCGCGATAAGCGTTTTCCGCTTGGACGTACACGCGATACGAGCGGTTGTTCATGTCGAAATCGTTGACGTATTGCGACCCCATCAGCGTGCCGAGTGTGTTTGCGACGTCGCTAAAGGGAATCTGCAACGCCTCGGCCTTTGTCCGATCGACCGTCAAATTGAGCTGCGGCAGATCGTTGCGAAAAGCGGTGAATACTGCGGCGAGCCGCGGATCCGCATTCGCCGCTTGCAGCAAGCCGTACGTCGCCGGCATGACGCGGTCGAAGCCGAGATCGTTCTCGTCCAAAACTTGGAACTGAAAGCCGCCGAAGTTCCCGATGCCCTGAACGGGCGGCGGATTGACCGGGAAGATTTGCGCATCGGTTTCGGATGAAACGGCGAAATAAATGCGGCCGAGAATCGAGCGGTAGTCGTGTCCCGGTCCGCGCCGCTGCGACCACGGCTTGAGCGGTAAGAACATCACGCCGCGATTTGGCGCGTTGCCCGTGAATCCGAAGCCGTCTACGGAAAAGACGCCTTCGGCCTCGGGAACGATTTGCTGGAGTTTCGCAGCCAGCCGAGCCGAAACGCGGCGCTCGTAATCGACGGACGTGCCGACCGGCGCCTGCAGGACGACTAGAAGGTAGCCTTGGTCTTCGTCCGGGATGAACGCGCTCGGCGTGCGCGCGTACGTGATCACGGTGAGCGCCAGAAGCACGCCGAACACCGCAAGCACAATTCCGGGCCGCCGGAACAAATGCGGCAAGAACCCATGATAGGCACTGCGGACGGTTTTGATCGCGGTATTGATCGCGCGGAAGATTCCCGGCTCTTTATGCGGGCGTCCGAGCAGCATTGCGGAAAGCGACGGTGCGAGCGTCAGCGCCGTGAACAGTGAGATCGATATCGAGCAGGCAATCGTGATCGCGAATTGTTTATAGAGCACTCCCGTCGAGCCGGGGAAAAAGCCGACCGGGACAAACACCGCGAGCAGCACCAGCGAGGTCGCAATGACGGCGCCGGTGATTTCTTTCACGGCTGCTGCCGCGCCGGCAAAGGGGCTCATGTTCTTCTCTTGCACGAAGCGCGCGATATTCTCAATGACGACGATCGCGTCGTCGACGACGAGCCCGGTGGCAAGGGTAATACCGAAGAGCGTGAGCGTGTTGATTGAAAAACCGAGCGCCTTGAGCAGCGCAAACGTTCCGATTAACGAAACCGGAATCGTAATGACCGGAACGAGCGTCATCCGCCAATTCTGCAGAAAGAAATAAATGACGAGCACGACCAGCGCAATCGCCATCGCGAGCGTTACGATAACCTCACGAATCGACTCGCGAACGAAGAGCGTCGCATCGAACGGAATGACGTACGAGACACCCGGCGGGAATGTCTTCGACAATTGCGCGAGCGTCGCACGAACCTTGGTAGCCACGTCCAGCGCGTTTGCGTCCTGCGCTTGGATGACGCCGAATCCTATCGTGTATTTGCCGTTCCAATGCGCGGCCGTCGAATAGTCTTCGGCACCGAGTTCGGCGCGGCCAACGTCGGAAAGGCGCACGTAGGCACCCCCCGGCATCGATTTGAGGATGATGCGATCGAACTGTCCCGGTGTTGAAAGGCGCCCGTTGACGTTGAGCTGCAGTTGGTAATCTTGGCGGCCGTTCGTCGGTGGCTCGCCCACTGCGCCGGCCGCGACTTGCACGTTTTGACTCTGGATTGCCGAAACGACGTCGCTTACGGCCAAACCTTCCGCCTGCAATCGAACCGGATCGAGCCAGACGCGCATCGCATAGCGGCGCAGGCCGAAGACGATGACGTCCTCGACGCCGGGCACGCGTTTGAGCGCATCGACGACGTGGTGCTCGGCGAATTCACTCAAATCGTTTTCGCGCATCCGGCCGTCGGACATGATGCCGACGCCTAAGATGATGGCAGCCGATGATTTCTTGACCGAGACGCCGGTTTGACGCACGGCATCGGGAAGCCGTCCCGTTGCACTGAGCACGGCGTTTTGCACGTCGGCTTGCGCGGCGTCGAGATCGCGTCCGAGGTTGAACGTTGCGGTGATCACCGACGTGCCGTCGTTGCTGCTGGTCGACCGCAGATAGCGCAGACCGGGAACACCGTTGATGGCCTCTTCCAACGGAGTGGTTACCGCACTTTCGACCGCTTCGGCGTTCGCGCCGATGTAGTTCGTCGTCACGGTAACTTCCGGAGGCGCCACTTTGGGATACTGCGCTATGGGCAGGTTCGGAATTGCGATGAGGCCGGCAATCATAATCACTGCCGAAGCGACTCCCGCCAAAATCGGCCGGCGAAGAAACGCGGAAATCACGATTCACCTCCGGTTAGGGCGCCGCGAAGCTGGAGGCGCGCGCGGTGCAAATGCGTGCGTACCGTGTGGTACGGCAGATGCAGATGCATCGATATCTCGCGGCTCGAATAGCCCTGCACGTCGTGCAGCATGAACGCTTGCCGATGCTTAGGCGCAAGTTCGCGAATGGCGCCGGCGATACGCTGGGCATGTTCTTGCCGCAGGACGTCGCTGTCGGGTCCGCCGCGCACGATCACGTCGTCCGGGTTGACGATTTGAACGCCGTTGCGGCGGCGCAGCGAACTCAGCGCCGCGTTTTGCGTGATTTTCAGCAGCCAAGGCGCCGCCTGAGCACCGGGCGTGAACCGTTCCCGCGAGCGCCAAGCACGCTCGAGGGCTTCCTGCACGACGTCTTCCGCGTCGTTCGCGTTTCTGACGATCGCTCTCGCGCGCTTAAGCATAAGCGACCGGTGCTGTGCCAGCGCCTGTATGAAAAGTGAGTCTCCCATGTCTTCTCCGAAACCGTTTGTCGTTTCAATCAGTACGACGAACGTGCGGTTCCAGAATCGACACGAATACGCTGACCGGCTTTATCCTAGCACCGGCAGGCGCAGGTTATTTAGTCGCCGCCGATGCCCAGCGCGGATATTTTGCCTTGGCTGTCGACCGCAATGGTCAAGTCGAGACTGGCGCCTTTGAAGTTGACGCTGTACTGATACGCGGTAGCGCCGTTCGCCGTGCTCTTGCCGCGATAGACGAACGAGGTGGGGTTGCCTAACGGCGCGAGGCCCTCTTTCATGCCGTTGACGGCGTCCGGCGTTAGATGCTTGGCGAACGATGCGGAAAGCTGCGACTTGTCGATGTCGCCGGTCTGCATACGGTGCACCCATTGCTTTGCGAGCGCCGTTATTGCCGGATCTTCACCTTTTGCCGGCGTCTTCTCCGCCGCGGCGATTGCGGGATTGAGCGCATCAAACGTTTGGTCCGCAATGAACCCCGGGTCGAGTCCCGCAACGTTGGTGAGAACGATGACGAACTCGTGCAGGTTCGGGAAGTACTCGTTCTCCGACGCGAATCCGAACGTGCCGCCGCTATGCGCGATTTCCGGCTGGTCCGCTTTTTTCATGATGAACCAACCGAAACCGTAGCCGGTCGACTTTCCTGACGACAATTGGTGCGGCGTCGTGGCGAGCGCCACGTCTTGTGAACTGACGATTTTTCCGCCG
>DATGJX010000132.1:0-17455 GCA_035294905.1 Vulcanimicrobiaceae bacterium
GTGTTCGACTCGTCATACCCAAACAGGAAGCGCGTCGCCGAGCGAATGCCGGGATACTTCTTCAGCACCGCCAGACGCTGCGCTTGCGTCTTCGCTGCCTGAATTTCCGCCAGTGCAGCCTGGAACATCGGCGTGTTGTAGTTGGGCTCGTTCCAGCCGATCATGTACGCCGACGTTTTGCCGTTGTCGTTGCCGTCGTCGAGCTGCAGCATTTGATCGGTCGTTACCGAGTCGTACGAGAGCGTGCTTGCCGAATCGTACGAACCATCGGGATGAACGCGGCCCGCCCAGTCCAGCGCGCCCTGCTCGTTTCCGAGCTGGTTGTAGAACACGATGCCGTTCGAATCGGCGCCGCCCATGCGATGCAGCGCTTTGCCGTTGATGATCGGTGGCGGGAAATCGTCGTGATCGGTGATGATCATCGCGAGTTTGCCTTCGCGATCCATAACCTTGATCTGGTGCACCGTCAACGTATCGAAGGTGGCGTTTTGGCTCGCTTCGTGCACGGCGCCGAGCAGAAACACGCCGGCGAGCACGGTGCTGCCCAGTGCGTACAGACGCAGCAGACGAATCTCGCGCCGGATCGATGAAATACGCATGAAAACGAGCCTCCGTTAATGTGCTAGATGTTCGATGAGCCAGTTGGTCCAGACGCGATCGATCGCCTTATTGCGCACCGGATCCGATGGATGATGACCGTAGGCGGGAATCGCGATGAACTCGACGTTCTTGCCGTACGCGCGCAGCGCCTGAAAGAACTCATACGACTGCGGCGTGGGCACGCGCGGGTCGTTCGTGTCGCTCAGGATGAGCGTCGCCGCGTTGTCATTCTTCGCATAGGTCACCGGTGAGTTTTTGCGATAGACGTCCATACCGCGATCGGTCCATGGCGTCAGACCGCCGAAGAGCTCGGGCGCGTAGTCGTTGATCTGACTGAACGTGGCCTGCATCACCGCGTCGTCAACCGCGGCGCCTGTGACTGCGGCTTTGTAAATCGGATAATGCGTGATGAGCCAAGACGTCGTCCAACCGCCGGCCGACCAGCCGGACGCACCGACGCGTGAGTCGTCGACCATTCCGGTTGCAATCAGCGCCCTCGTTCCGGCATAGACGTCCGAGCCGACGCCGATTATCGGACCGTCGCCGATGATCGCGGACGCGTACTTGTACCCGAGATTGTCGCTGCCGCGGTAGTTGGGCTGCAGCACGAAAAATCCAGCTGCCGCGAGGATTTGCGCGCGCGAGCTGAACGATGCGGTCGAGGCACCGTCGGTCGGGCCGCCGTGAATCATCAGCGCCAGCGGATATTTGTGTCCGCGCACGTACCCGAGCGGATACGTCAGCACCCCGTCTTCCGTGAAGCCCGCGTTGTGCCAAGTGAACTCCGTCGACGGAGCGAGATTGAGCTGCGCGATCGCTGCGTTATAATCGGTGAGAGCGCGCGGTTTTGAAAGATCCGGCGGCAAGTAAAAGAGTTCGCCCGGATGCCGCGGGCCGCTTCCCACGAACGCCACAGCGCCGTTTTGCGCAACGGTGCCGCTGCCGAAATCCATGTCGCCGATATTCACCTTTTGCACGGCGCCGCTCTCGGAAACACGCCAGAGCGCGTGCTGCACGTGGTCGTTTGCGCCGACGAGCCATCCATTTCCGTGCGGCAGCCATGCAAGAAAGTCGACGTCGCGATCGAGCGAAGGCGCCGCGTTGTCAACCACACCGCCGCCGAGCGTTGCAACTGAGAGATCGTTCAGGATCAATGCGGGCCCGCGCGCGTTAGTGAACGCTATGCGATTGCCCTGCGGCGCAAACGTCGTGAGAAAGCTCCACTTCGACGAAAGCACGGTAACTTTCTTCGTTGCGACGTCCACTACGGAAGCCGCGCTGTGGAGGATGCCATTGAAACGCGCGTTCGGCGTGCGGTCGAACGCGATATACTTTCCGTTCGCCGACCATGAAAGCGAGTCCGGATAGATGCTCCACGTGCCTTCAGTCAAGCGCTGCGGATCATTAGCCCCGATTTCTTGCACCCAAATGTGCGACGGAATCGGCGCCGCATGCGTGAGAAACGAGTTGTTTCCGACGTGGAACAGATCGTCGTGCTTTTTAATCGATGCTTCGTTGGGCGGCGTGTCCGGCGTCACGTACGCAACGGCCTTACCGTCCGGCCGCCACGAGAACACTTCGACGCCGTACTTTGCGTGCGTCACCGGGCGGGCTTCGCCGCCGTTCATCGGCATCACCCATACTTGCGGCGTTTTGTCGTCGCCCGCGGCATCGATGAAGGCGAGCTGCGTACCGTCGCTCGACCAGCGCGGACTGCTCGCATCGTCGCGGCCGTACGTGAGATCGCGCTTCGCGCCCGTCGCCGTATCGACGAGCACCAGCTCGCTGGGATTGCGATCTTTGTCTTCGTCGACATGTGAAACGACGATGACGACGTATTTACCGTCGGGTGAGATCTGCGGATCGTCGACGCCGACGATGCGTGAATAATCCGCGAAGCTGAACGGACGCGCCGCTGCCGGTGCGTACACCGGCAGCGCGGTCATACATGCGGCGACTGCCGCCGCGGCTAGGGTTGCTTTTTTCAACGTCTCCTCTACTGCTGACCGTTGCCGAATTGGTGCGACAGTTCCAGCCGGAACGACGTCGGCCCGTAGTTACCCGCAACCGTCGGCCCCAGAACACCCCCAACCGCGAGCGCCGTCGGAATGCCGCCGAAATAATTCGTCCAGCTGTTTCCGTACGTGTCGAAGATGTTGTCCACCGAAAGCTGCAGCGCAGTTTGCGTCCCAACGGGCTCCCGAATCGCCGCGTTGAAGATAAAGAACGGCGGCCGGCTGAACGTATTGTTCGGGCCGTAGTACGTCGTTCCCATCAGGTAGTATGTGCCGTATGCGGTGCGCTTGTTGATCTCGGCATATCCCATGCTGTACGGAACGGCCGTTCCGTTGAGCGTGTTGAAACCGAGCCCGCCGGCGCCGAAGTTCACGTTCGGAAGGATGCCGAGGTTCGTGTCCTGCGTGCAGCCCGGCCCCGGCACCGAGCAATAGAAGTCTGTCGGCAGATCGTACGCATACGCGCGCTGCAAGCTGCCCTGCAGCGTGTATCCCCAGCCGACGGCGGGCGCGCGCTGCAGCTGAAATTCCACGCCTTGGTATTTCGCGTGTCCGAGGTTCGCAGTCTCGCTCGCATAGAGCGGCAGGCCTTTGTATGTACCCTTCAAGGTCGTCGAACTCAAGAACTCGTTGCGCAGGGTTTCATCGTACAAGTCGACTGAGAACATCGTCGAGGTGTCGAGCCGATGGTCTACGCCCAAATCGTATCCCCACGCGGTTTCCGGTGCGATGTTGCCGTTGTTCAGATCTTGTACATAATACGTCGGTGCGCCGTTGATGTTCGGGAGCGGCGTCGTTCCCGCGGAAGAGAGCAGGCCCAGCTCCGGCGGTGCAACGGACGAGCCTGTCGCAAGCCGCCACACCGTATCGACGTTCGGACGCCACGTGAGGCCCACGCGCGGCGAGTCGTACGAGCGCGTCGCGTCGTGCCACGTTGTGCCGCCGTCGTCGGTAAAATGGCTGCCGTACAGCGCCACGTAATTCGCAAGGCCGACGAAGAGCCTGGGAGCGACGAAGAAATGACCGCGTGCCATGAACGTCAGGAAGTTCTGGCTGGCTCCCGGGGGCAAGCTGTAAAAGCCCGGCCCGACGGTTTGAATTTCGCTGAACGACGTCGAATCGTGATGCGCTTGGTCGACGGAGAACGCGAAGTCGTCGCCGTTTTCGTACGGACGCTCGAACAGAATCGATTGACCGCGCAGATGATCTTGTTCCAGGCCGTTGTTGATGGCGCCCTGTGTCTCAAACGTCGCCTTCTGACCGTTGAAATATTGCATCGACGGCGAAACGGGAGCACCGCTCGGTGGCAGACACTGATTTACGCCCGTGGTCTCGTACGTGACGATATCCCACGTGTCGCCCTTCGGACAAACCAGCATTCCGCCCCAAGCCGCGCCGCCAAAGGAATATGAGCCGTTGGCCGCCGTTTGGATGTAGTCGAAATCACGATCGGCCGCTGTGAAATACCGTGCCAGCACGGAGAAGGGGCCGACCGACGTGCGAAACTCCGCCTGGTACAAGTTTTGCTGCACGGATTGGTATTGCGGAAGAAACGCCGTTAAATCGAACGGTATCGACGCTCCTGCGGGGACCGATCCGTTGTAACCGGCCGGCGGCGTAAAGATCGAAAAGCATCCGGGCGTCGTGCCGATGGGGCACAGCGAGGTCAAGTCCATGCCGCCCTCGTCGTTGAAGGCCTGACCGCCCAAATAGCTCAGTGTGAGCGACGTCGCCTGAGAAAAGTTTGCGCGGATCTTGGCGAGCTGCCCGCGTGAATAAAACGCGGTATTGATGTTCCAGCAGCAGACGTACATGGGATCGTTGAACTGCACGCCGCCGATGCCGGTAAGATTCGAAGACGGCGGGTACGGCCCGTACGCCTGCGGGATTTGTGCGATCTGCTGTCCGTTCAACGTCCACGGCGGAGCACCGGCGATCAAATACAATTGCGATCCGGTAATCGGATAGTTGCGCAGCGGTCCCGGCGCGCCGTTCGTCGCATACCCGAATGCGTAATCCAACTTGTGCGACGGGATCGAACCTGTTGCCTTGAATGCAGTCGTCACGCCACCCCAATTATCGTAACCTATCGTCGCGCTCGCCTCCGGCGTGCGTGTCGGCTGCAGCGTTATGTAGTTGACGGTTCCGCCAATCGCATAGTTGATCTCTTCAGGCATCGAGCCCGGCCCTTTGACGACTTCGACGCGCTGCAGCAGCGCCGGATTCAAGTAGATCGGATTGTACGTGCCGCCCAGGCTGAGCGTGGTAGGATGCCCGTCGATGAGCTGTTCGGTTTCGTACGGAAGCGCGCCGCGGATCTGAATGTTTTGGAAGCTTCCTTCGGAAGCGCCGTTGCCGTTCTCCGGACTTGCACCGGAGATGATGCCCGGCGTTTCGTTGAGGATCTTCGTCACTTGCGTCTGACCCTGCTGCGCGAACACCTGATCCGAAATGCTGCTTACGGCGGCACTCGAGGTGTTGAGCGTCACGTGCCCGCGCGCGGTCGTCGACACGCTGGCGATCGTGCGCAGCGTGCTGAACGTTGCTTCCGCAAGTGCAACGTCTACGGTCGTGCGTTGCCCATCGAGCGCCACCAAATTATCGTCTTCGTATCGCTGGAAGCCGGCCTTCGAGACGATCAACGTGTATGCGCCCGGCGTAACGTTCGCAAAGGTGAACGCGCCCGAAGCGTCCGACGTCGTGGTCATGCGCGTCGGGCCTTGCAGCACGACGCCGGCCGATCCCACGGGTGCGCCGTCGGTCGTGCGCACCGTGCCGGAAATCGTGGCAGGAGTCGCGGCCGGCGCGCTCATCGGCGCAGTAGTGAACGCGGTCATAAGCACGACCGCACAGCAAAGCCTAGTGAATCGTACGAACATTCTGCAGGCTTGCACCGAATGCGGCGCGAAGCCCTGTTTTGCTCGAGCAATATTCTACCAAACTTCGCTATTGTAAGGCTCCGATATGCCAATAAATGAACTAGATGTGATAGATAGGCGCATATTGATGGCACTCCAGCGCAATAGTCGCCTATCGAACGCCGACCTTGCTAAGGCCGTTGGGCTTTCTCCGTCGCCGTGTTTGCGCCGCGTGCGACGCTTGGAAAAAGGCGGATTCATTCGCGGATACGGCGCGACGTTGAACCGGCGCGCCGTCGGGTTCGGCGTGACGGCATTTGCGCGGCTGCAAGTGGAGTGGCCGCGTGCCAAAACGCTGCGCGAGGAACTTGCGCAGCTGCCGCAAGTGATGGCCTGTTACATCCTCACCGGCGAATCCGGCGTTTTGGTGGAAATCGTCGCCCCCGATTTGGCGGAGTACTCGAAGTTTCTTTTCAACGTGCTGTACAACGTGTCGGGCGTGCGCGGCGTTCAGTCGAGCGTTTTGCTGGAATGCGTCAAAGACGGAACACCGATGCCGTTGGAAACCCCGGAGCCGAAACGCCACTCAGCAAAACGACGCTGATCCGTGTCATCGTGAGGTATCGAACGACCCCGAGCGAAGTCGAGGGGCGAAACGCCACGCGGCCACGTTCCAAAAAACACTGTCTACCGAACCGTTCGGCCCAAAGAGGCGGTCGGTGAAGGCGTCCAGCTCGCGCCGCTGATAGATGAGCGCGATCGGCAAATCGCGGTAGAGCTGCGCCTGCAGCCGCGCGTAGATTGCTTTTCGCGCGTCGAGATCGTACGTGAGCAGTCCCGCGCGCAGCAGCACGTCGATGCGCGGATCGCAGATGCGCGACTTGTTGTATCCAGCCGGCGGAACGTGCGAGCACGCGAATTGGTCGGTGGTATCCGGGTCGTCGCCGTTGACGAACGAGTAGAGCGCCATGTCGAACTTGCCGCCATAGACGGGACCGCCTAAATCGGCCGGCGCGCCGAACTGCGTGACGTTGAACTTTTTGATCGTGACGCTCGCACCGGCACTCTTTTCGTATTGCGCGATGTCGTTCGCGGCGACTTCTTCTGCAGGGACGCCGGCTTGGATGATGAGCTGCAGATGCAAATTGCGGCTTTGCAGTACCGAACGGGCAAATGCGGGATTGTACGGCACGTCCGGATATGCGCCAGCGTCATACGCCCACAGAAAGAGCCCGCGCCCGGCGGCATGGCTATCCAGTGCTCCCCGATACGCTTTTGCGACCAGACTGTGAAAATCGATGGCTTCGGCAAGCGCGCGACGCACGAGCGGATCGCGCGCACCGGGCGACTGGGTGTTGAAGATCAGTGCGTCGACCGCGCTGACCGGCGTGTTGTGCACGTGATACCTGGGCAGTTCCGTAAGCGCCGGATACTGTCCGTAATCTTGCTCGTTGAAGTACGCCTGAATTTCACCGGTGCGCAGCTCGTTCGTGCCTTGTTCAGGCCGCGGGATGAACTTCACCACCATGCGCGGGATACGCGGCTCGCCCAGAAAATAGCCGGGGTTCGCGCGCATCTCCACGCGATCTCCGTGCAGCCAGCGTTCGACGACGTACGGCCCCGAGCCGATCGGTTGTGTGTCGAAATCGATGTTGTTGAAGTTGGGATACTTCGCGAGCAGATGACGCGGAAGTATCGGAAAGCCTTGCGGCGCGAGCACGAGCGAGAGAATCGGCGCGAAGGGCTGTTTCAGATGCAAGACGAGGGTGTACGGGTTCGGTGCTTCGGCGCGCGCGACGCGATCGTAACCGTAGCGCGTCTGCACGTTGTTCGCGGTATTGTTGATTGCGTTGATGGACCAGACGCAATCGCTCGCCGTGAGGGGTACACCGTCGGCAAAACGCACGCCCCTGCGCAAATGGTACGTGATGGTGAGCCCGTCTTTGCTGATGCCGCCGTTGCGCAGCGTCGGAACCTCTTGCGCAACGTCACCGATTAAGCGGCCCTTGTCGTCGTACTTGACGAGGTAGGAAAAGAGCAGTTCACCCCACTGCGTGGAGCGCTGGCCGTTCTCGAGTGCGGGATTGAGTGAGATGGGTTCTTGCTGCTGGCCGATGACGAGCACGGAATCGTCCGGCGGTCTTGCGCCGCGCGAACACGCTGCCACGACCAGCAACAAAACGACTGTCATCGTGAGGTATCGAACGACCCTGAGCCGGTCGAAGGGGGTACGCACTACCCCCTGCTACGATACGCGCCCGCCAAAATCTTCACCCCGCGCTCGATTTGTTCGGGCGTTGCGCTGCTGTATGCCAACCGGAGATAATTTTTGCGCGGCTCGCCTGCGTAAAACGCGCTGCCCGCGATGACCGACACGCCTGCATCGTAAGCAGCGCGAGCGAGTTCGTCGGTGTCGGTGCCTTCGGGAAATTTCGCCCACACGTAGTAGCCGCCGTGCGGCACCGTGAACGTTACGTCGGGCAGATCGTTGCGCAAGGCATGCACCATCGCGTCACGATGTTGCGCATAGGCGGCTCGAGCACGCTCGACTTGAGCATCGAGACCGCCGTCCTTTACAAATTCCAGCACGATGCGCTGCACCAGCGGCGAGGTTCCGCCGTCGCTTTTCAATTGCGCGGCGCGGGCGAGCGTGGACTGGTTTCCCGCAATCCATCCCAAGCGCAAACCCGGCGCGAGCAATTTCGAGAACGTGCCGAGCGCGAACACCAGGCCGGTGCGGTCGAGCGACTTGAGCGTGGGTGCAGGCTCGCCTTCGAAGCGCAGCCGGCGATATGGCGTATCCTCGATGACCGCGATATTGCGAGCAGCCGCGACCGCAAGAATCTGCTGGCGGCGAAGCGCGGACATCGTCACGCCGGTGGGGTTGTGAAAATCCGGAACGTCGTAGATGAATTTCGGAGCGCTCAAGCCGCGCTCGTCGCGCTCCGTTAGACGGCGCTGGAGCGCTGCGACGTCCATCCCTTCTTCATCTTGCGGAATTTCAATCGTCGTCAGACCGAAGCCGCGCAATATCGGAATCGCGGTGAAGTATGTGGGCGCGGTGACGACGACGGCGTCGCCTTCTTCGGTAAACACGCGGCACAGCAAATCGAGGCCGTGCTTTGCGCCGTTGACCATCAGGATGTCGTTTGCCGAAACCGCCGCACCGTCGGCCCGCATGTACGCTGCGATCCACTCGCGCAGTTCAGGCAGCCCGTGCAAAAAGCCGTACTGCAGCGCTTCGCTGCGATACGCCGTGAGCGCGCGCTCCGCCGCCGCGGTGAAGTCCGGAAAGATCTCCGCAAACGCATAACCGGAATCCAGCGAAACGGCGTCGCCGCCGCTGGGATGCGCAGGCGGCCGCAGCTGTGCAGCGCGGCGTGCGAGCGTTGGTGCCATAGGCGGAAACGTTTGCCAGACAGCACCTGCCAAGTCCTATGAGACCTGCGCTACAAAGCGCTAAAGATTGCAGTGCTTGGGGCTAATTATGCCAATATTAGGCGCGTTTGCGCTAGAAGAACGATTCCGGCGCGGAAGGCCCGCCGTTTTCTGTTCCAGTGCAAGACATTGCGTCCGCCTTACTTTGATCCTTGAGCTAGCCAAAAGAGGCGCTCCATTTTTTCGAGAACGTCAAGCGAGTTTTATCGGCGTGATCCCGCTCATTTTGAAGACCTCTTTCACGCGTGACGTTCAAGCAACCACGACAGGTATCGTCGAAGACGCGATTCCGTTGACGACGACCTGCAACTCGTATGAACCGGCTGCCATGCCTGCAGGTACGGCAAAGTCCGTGGATCCATCTTGGTCGGCCGTTGCAATGGCCATCGTCGAGAAGTTCGACGTGCGGCAGTACACGATGTTGCGTCCTCGCACGAGACGAATCAGCGGATAGTTCGTCGCCATCGATGCATCATCGCCGTACGCGACGGCCTGTGCCAGACCATTGAGCTGCGTTCCATGCAGTGTGTAGGTATTGCCGCGGGCAAGTCTCGACGGCACGCTGGAAATCGTCGGCCGGAACCAATCTTGCGGACTTCCGTCCGCGACGTAAATCTCCACGTCTTGCGTACTGTTTGCGAACATGACGTTGCCGGTCGGCATCAAGATCATTCGGCCGGCGAAGGGCGGGCTGCCGCTGTTGCCGGAAGCCGGAGCAGCACTAATCGTCGACGCGTCGGGGTCGAATTCGAAAAAGAACGTCGGACCCAAATAATCGCCGCTTACGCCGTCGACCGGTCCCGCCACGCACAACACGCGGCCGTTCGGAAGCAGACATGCCGGCGCGTCCTTTGCGCCGAGGTTTGCTGCGCCCGGAACTTGCGGGAAATTCGGACCTGCATTCCACTGACCAGGATCGGTTGGATTTGCTTCCATACTGTACAGAGCGGTTTTGCCAGTTGCGCCAATAGCAAAAGCACGCCCATCCGGCAACAGAATCGCCGGCCCGACTTCGAGTGATGATGCTTCCACCAGGTCCGAAGGCGTTGCGCCCGCATTAATCCAGGCATTGTTCCCAATGACATACTTTTCCGTCTGAGGATGACCGTTGCAATCGACGCTGAGCACCGTATTTTCAGGAAGCAAAATCCAGGACTCTTCGTCCGAGGCAGAGTTGTTCTTAGTGGCGCCTGCGCTCCATGCGTTCGCGGCCGGATCGTAGATGGCCGTGGCGTTCGTGAGGATGGAGCCGATCAACAGCGTTCCGTTCGGCAAAACGCAAATCGGCGCATCGCCGATGGCTGTCCAGCCGTTCGGCGTAGGCAGATTGGTCCACGAATTCGAAACCGGATCGTAGATTTCGGCCGCCAAAACGTCCGCTGCATTCGACGATCCGTTGTACTCGCCTCCGGCCACGAAGACGCGGCCGTCCTTCAAGACTGCGGACGCAAAATAGAGCGGACTATTTGCCGTTCCGCTCGGCGTATTCGGCATCGAAGCGGCTTGCGTCCACGTGCCGTTGCGATAACTTCCCAGAGCGTCGGGCGAAAATTTCCACCAATTGCTCGTACCGTATCCGGCTCCTGCGTCGTGGCAGAAAATACTGCCGTCGGTGAGCAGCAGCATCGTGCCGACGTTGAACGGCGGCTGCTGCGCGATCCGGACCCACGTACCGGCCATGCTCTTCTCCCTTTTGCGCCGGATTAGGGGTGAATTGTGGACAAATCGCCGATGAGCACGCTGGCGTCCTGGTTCAAGCCTGCGTAGTTAGAGGTCCACTGCCACAGCACGTATCCCTGCGACCGGTAACTGTCGATCTCGCTCTGCTTTGGCCGGTAATATGTCATCGAGTCGTATTGGGCAACCCACTTAGGAAGAGCAAGGTTCGCGTAATGCGGCATATTCGATAATTGAGCGTAGAGCACGGGTTTTTCACCGTACTGCTCCGCCCAAGCTTCGACACCGGTTGCAAATAAATCGTATGCTCCCTCTGCGTCGACCATAGGTGACAGGGACGGCGCGTGCGCCAGACTTCGCACGAAGTCGGAAAAGTAGGTTGCCTGCGCACTCATGGTAGTGTTCGTCAAGAAATCGTAGTACCCGAACGGCGTATCGTGAGTCCGGCATACGCCCGCGAACGCATCGGCCACGCTATTACGATACGTAACGTCCTGCGTTGCCTTGATATACACTCCGACGATTTCGTCGTCGGCGTTGCGCAGCAGAGAATCGAGCTGCGAGGTCGACTGAAATTCGCTTACGTCGAGGACAATTTGCATTTGGCGACTCTCAGATCTCCAGCTCGACGTACAACTGTCCCGCCGCGCCGCTACTTCCCGCTTGAAATACCGGTGGAAGCGGGCCGGGCGGATTGTTTTTTTCGAATTGCTGAATCTGAGGCGTATCGGCGCCGGGCACCATGACGGAGTCACTGCGCGCCAATTGGTTCTCAGTTTTTTTGTTCAATGCCGCGATGAGCGGAATTCTCGGGACTTCGCTGTTGTTTTCAGGCTTTCCGTACGCACCGGGCTGAGTCGAGCACATGGCGATAGCGTCGGCGCGCATTGCGTTGACCGCATCGATTGGCGTTGCGTTCGTGCTGCCGTGATGGCCGACTTTGTAAACGTCGATGTTACCCAAAATCTGTTTGGCCTCGTCCGTTAGCCCGTTGTGACCCGCCGTGCCAAGCGCTCCTCCGAACAGAAAATTCTGCCAATTTCCCCATTGTGCGTCGCCCGCGAGCAGCAATGTCTTACCCTGTAGTCCAAAGAGGATGACCAAGCTCTGGTTGTTGATCGTGTTATCGACTTGCGTTGCTTTGGCGATCGCAAGGTCGGGTTGCGCTGCTGCAATATTCTTCGAGATTTCGTCCGGCGTGTACAGTTCGAACGCTTCCTGCGGATAGGCAGCCTTGGACGAGTTGAATACCTGGCTGAAACGCTTCGGCGCTGCGCCGTCGTCACTGTTGGTCGAGAGATATTGGTGCCCTTTCCCGTCCATCTCCGCGACTAAATCCGGATCGATCGGCGGTCCGAGAATTTTGGCGGTGACGCCCGCCTGCACTAAGGAATCCGGCAGCGTAGCAGTGTCGCCGGCCTGATAGTAGTCTATCGGCGGCCGATTCTTGAATCCGCCGCGCAGCACGTTGAGCGCCGCTTGGTTTCCGGTCGGTCCTCCCGCGGCGCTGAGCTCCCCCGTCGCATTTTGGACCATTCTTACGTAGTCGCTATCCGGAGCGTCTGCGCGTAATGCAAACGCGGCCTGCAGATTCGTAGCGACGGCCGTCAGCGTGCTCTGATAGCTTGCCGCCGCCGCGTTCTTGGGATCTTCAAACCACGACATCCAAACTCGCTCGACGTTAAAGCCGGCGAACGCCTTCGCACACCTTCCAAATCCGGAGATATGGTCAGCGTGGCGATGCGTCATGATCACGAGTGCAAGCTGCCCGCTCGTCAGCTTTGCCATATCTGCGACCGCGTCGTCGAGGCTGTTGAGGTCGACCGCATGAACGCCGCAATCGACCAGTACATAGAGCGGCGGACCGCTCGGAGCCGGAAAGCTCAACAGAAAAAAATCGCCGAAGCCGACGCGATACATGCGAATGTGAATCCCGACCTTCGTTCCCGCAGTTCGCGCAGTTTGCGGCTGAGTGGACGGCACTTTCGTTGCGGTGGTCCTGCGCGCTCCGTTGCGCTGCGCCCTCACCGTACGGGCAGCGCGCGTGCGGACCGTCTTGTGAGTCGACTTGCGGGAATGCTTTTGAAGTGTCTTTTTCATGGTTAGATTCCGTGAAGCAGCCCGAAATTAATGTGGACGTTGCCGCCGTTTGTTACGCCTTGCTGCGCATAAGCTGCCCGCTGGCGTGCAACGCGGTCGCCGTTGGCATATTTGGGAATGATGTAGCGAATGGTCGGGTCGTTTCTGATGCCGGCGTGAACGCCCGGGCGCTTAATCATAAGCGTAACCCCGGAGCGCAACGGGAACGTCCCGAGCCCGCGATTCTTCGAATCGATGGGAACGTTGTTCGTTTGGACGAGCTCGACGACCATGTCGGTCTTTAGGCTGCCGTCCTCGTCCGTACGAAACATGGGGTGAAAGGAGGGCACTTCGATCGGCAAGTCGCTTGAGAGGCCCAGTGCGTGGGCGTGTTTCTTCGCGTATTCCCGCAGGATCGGCCCGTCGATATTTTTTTCCTCGGTCGTTAAACCGTTCGGATCGCCGAAATGTAAGCCGGAAACGGGCGGCATCTCGTTCTTCGACACTTCCGGCAAGCAGAGCGAACCCTCCGAGAAATACTCCGCGTCTTCGGGATAGATGCCGCGAAGTCGAAATGCCTGCATAATCGCGTAACGCACGCCGTCCGTGTCGCTTGGAAACAGATCCGCGTCGGCTGTAAGGACGGCGCGCAAGAAGTCGCCGAACGTGACGTCGACCGGCGGGCAGTAATCCAATGCTCGCGCGCAGACGCCAAAGAAGAGATCCGCGCACTGAGTCGCCGTGGTCGTCAGCAGTTCGGCAAGTGGTTGCGGAAGATCGACGGGATTGCCGGAACCGCCGCCCGCCCGGAATATTTGAAACAGCGGCTTCGTCTTCTGCATGTAGATGGTGAAGTATGCATCGAAGACCGCTGCGACTAAGATGGAGCCGCGCGCATGCGGTTCGGTTTTGGTCAAGATGTCCGCGGGTTTCGGCGGCGTTCCTATCGCGCTGCGCAGCCCTTCCCGCATTCCGCTGACCTGACCGAATTGCCGCGCCAATTCGATGAGCGGATTGTCTTGCTGAAGGTCCAGCTGGATCGTCGGATGATCGGAGTTTGCCGCGCCCTCACTCGCGAGCATCGGCGAGTAAAGCCGGCCGCCGGTTTGCTGAATCGCGGTAATGAGCGCTTCCTTATGAGAGAAATGCCGGAAGAGCGCGGCCAGGTCGGCAAATGCCTCGTGGAACGCCGGCACGTCGATATTCGTCGGCTCCATGAAATAGGTGCGGATACCGTCGACGATTGCGTGCGTCGTTTCGTGCGCGATGATGTCGTGCGAGAGACACGTGAAGATCGTTTGGCCCGGCAAAACCTCTGCATCGGCGTAGTCCGTCGTGCGAAAATAGCCGAACAGAATGCCGTGCGCATCAGGACTATAAAATGCATTCGCCTGCACCATTGCGTGTGGGAATAGGTAGAGCCGATTTACCGTGCCCTTTGGTACCCTCTTGTCAATACGGCGCCAGTGCACGCGCCGCCCAAGCGCGCGCTCGAACCGTTCGAGCGTTTCCGTCGCGACGGCGTAGACCATCTGCTGATGAAAGCGCGGGTCGGCTTCAGCCGGATCGAGCCCGCCGCGCAGAAGAATGTTCGGATCGTCCAGGTCGACCGGCGCATAATATGTTTTGTTGGAGCCGTCGTAGTCGACGACCGCGAATCGTTCGCCCACCGGACCCGGCTGCAGCGGTTCATACCGCGTCATCGCAACAAGAACGTTGCCGAACAGGCCGGCCAGCGTCGGGTCGAACGCATAAACCTTCAACGGCCTGCGCGGCGCCGGACTAATTGGGGGCGGCCCATGTAGATTTGCAACGGCGGCCATGAGTGTGCCTTTCGCGCGAGTTTAGGTGTAAGTAAAGTCGCTAGATGCGCTCCCGCCTTTGGTGGTTACACTGACTCGTACGGTACCTGCGGAACCCTGAGGTGTCGTAGCGGTGATTTGGCCGTCATTGTTCACGCTAAATGAAGACGCGACGACATCACCGAATTTGACGCCGGTCGTACTGGTAAACCCCGTGCCGGTAATGACGACGATATCTCCGCCGCCGGCTCTTCCGGTGGAAGGCTTGATTCCCGTCAGGGTCGGCTGCGCGGACGCCGTCGGCGCCGTCTTCGGCGTGAGAATGACGTCGGCGACTCTCTTAATCAGATCGCGGAATGTTTCTTCGCGATACCCTACCACAAAAGCGATTAAATAATAGAGCAGATTCGTCGGCGCGCCGGGATTGGTTGGCGCGCCGCCGGACGCACCGGGCGGAGCTGACCCCACGGCAAGTATGCCGGCTTGAAAAATGAGCCATGAGACGACTGCGAGTGCGGCGCCGATGAGCGGTCTTGTATAATGCCAAGAGTTCCACGAGGGGTCCCAGTCTTGACGATGCTCGACCGCGCCGGTAAGTGAAATCAAAACTGCGCCGAGTGCGCCAAACCAAATCACCCCGACCGGAAAATCGACGATGAGTGTTGGAAGCGTGAGCTTACCGGTAAGATACAGACCCGCAACCGCGAGCAGAATGCATAAATAGAATGCTTCGACTAGAACGACGTGTAGCCGAGAGTCTGCGACCTTTTCACCGAGATCCTGGCGTCCGCCGACCGTCGTTTGCGCTGTTTGTAAAGCCATAGTGGTGAACGCCTCTCAAGCCAATGCGAATCCGGCGGTCCGCAGATTATCGTTCACCGCCGCATTCGTCGCAATCGTGACTTCAAAGGAGTCTACTTGGATATTGATCGGGATCGGAATCAGCTTCACGCTAACGGTGCCTTCAGCGCGAAGCGTGATACGAAACACGAAGTGTTCCGGTACCGTGCCGCTTGCCGGCACCGTGCGGCAATCGCTAATGAGATAAACGACGTTCAGCGATCCGATGCCGCTCACGGTCATCGTCGCTCCATTCGAAACGGTGCAACTGTTCGTTTGTCCGAGCGGCCCCGTGCCGGTGACTTTGAGGTTGGACGGCACAGAACCACCGTCGCCCCGGACGACTTCGGTGTTGACGAGCGGAATATGCATCCCGAATATGCTGAGCCCAGTTGCGTGAGGGCCGAACACTACCTGTGACATGAGGGCCTCCTATTTTTGCAGTTCAGGTCAAAATAAAAGAAACCTCAGTGCGGCAAAATTAGCCGCAATCTTGAAATGCGGTCGTAAGTAATCCACCCACACCTGCACCCCTTGAGCGCATCATGGCACGCGAATTACGCGCATCCCAGTCCCAAAAGAACTAAAGTCAACACCAAGTGCTTGCAAGCAGGTGGCCGCTGTTCTGCTTCGGTCGCAGCGCTAAGATGCTTTGCGCGTGATGAGATCGCCCAGCGTCTTTTGCGGCGGTCATTTGCTATTCGAACTGTTTCGGATTCAAGATCGCTAGCAAGCTCAACAGGGACCAGCTTCCAGCGTCATTGCCGCGTTCCGGCGTAAATCCGCGGCGCCGCCGTCATGAAACGCAAATAGCAGCGCAGCCGCGACGATTAGCGGCAGCGCAATTGCGGCAGTGGTGCCGACTGCGCTCAACGCGCGCCATCGAGGCGCAGACGCCTCCGGCAACGGAACGCATTGCAACGCGTCCCATTGATTGCAGCTCGTCTTTACCAGCGCCTCCCACAAGAACCGCCGCATCGCGTCGATGGTTCCTGCGCCGGGAAACGCCATGCCCATCTTCTTACTGCGGAACGCTTGCGCCCATTGCCCGAGCCGCGCTGGGTCAACGGTCGGGAGGCCGCGACAACGTCCATAAACGCGGTACGCTACGAAATAGCGACGATACGTACAGCATCGAGCCGTCGATCACGGCGTAACCGGCCGCAATTGCCGACGGCGGGTTCCCTGACGGAACGTGAAACCACGGCGTCATCGGCGCCCACAGCCAATTGCCGAACCATGTGCCGAAGATTTCTACTTCACTCGTCGCGAGGAAGAGCGCCGCGAAAAACGCGCGGCGCGGGCCGCTGAGCAGAACTGCCGCAAAAAGCGGCAACCACACAAGCCCGTGCACGTCGACGCGCGACGTCACGTGCGGAAGCGCCGTAATACCAAGCACTGCCCAAAGCAACGCCAAAGCCAACGCAGTTCGCGCGCATAGATCGACATTTTTACGGACGAACGGCGTAGCGGCGAGCGTCGCTCCGAATACGTAGATGAGTCCGTGTCCGAACGGAACGAAAAGCGGAACGTTGCCGAGCCGGTAGTGATAGCCTTTCCAGACGAGCGATCCGAGTATCTCGAAGCCGGTTGAAACGACAACGCACAACCACGGCAACGCGCGTTCTTGCGAAGGCAACGTCTTGGAACACCACCACAATATCAGCGCCGTCGGAATTGCGAGCAGTGACTGCGCAGCCCAACCCGTGAGTACGCGCGCGTCCAAAAAGAGCATCAGTGGGGCATACGCCATCGTCGCGCCGCACACGCAAAGTGCAGAATTTCGTAGACCCATCTTACGCCGGATCGGCGACGAGCAGCGCTGCGCCGGAATCGAGCGCGCGGATGTCGCGCAACGCAAACCCGCAACGTTTGAAGAGCGACTCGAGCTCAACGGCCGTGCGTTCGCGGCCGCTCGGCGTCGAAACGAGCAACTCCAAATCGAGCAGCGGGGCCAGCGCATCGGCGCCGTTGCGATCGACGAGATGCTCGCCGGCGAGTAGCACACTGCCGTCCGGCATCGCAGCGCGTACATTACGCAGAATGCGCGCGCAGGCTTCGTCGTTCCAGTCGTGCAGAACGCTGGTCAGCAAATAGGCGTCGGCGCCGGGCGGAACGCTTACGAAGAAATCCCCGCCGATGCACT
>DATGJX010000133.1:0-3701 GCA_035294905.1 Vulcanimicrobiaceae bacterium
GGCGGCGTTGGTTATCGCAGTTGCGGCCGCATTGTTCGACGCGCGTATTTCACTCGGCAACGCGCTCATCACGCTGCTGCAGCCATTGGGCCGGCTTGGCGATACCTACGCGGCGCTGCTGCTAATCACGGTCGTGGAAACGCTCCTTTGGACGGTGGGAATACACGGGCCGGCAACGCTCGCCGCCATCGTCACGCCGGTGTATCTCACGCTGCAATTGCAGAACACCGAAGCGTTCGGCCGCCACCAGCCGCTGCCGCATATCGTGGTCGTGTCGCTGTTTCTGTTCGTTTTTCCGGGTGGTGCGGGCGCGACGCTGCCGGTTGCAGCACTGCTCGCGTTCAGCAAAGTCGAGCGTTTGCGCAAGATTGGGCGGCTCACCATCGTGCCCGCGATTTTCAACATCAACGAACCGCTGATTTTCGGCTTGCCGCTCGTGCTCAACCCGTTCCTGGCAATTCCTTTTACCGTCGTACCGATCGTGCTCGCAACCATCACGTATGTTGCAGTCGCGCACGGTTTGGTTGCGCGACCCGCGCTCTACGTGCCCTCGAGTGTGCCGAGTCTCGCATCGACGTATCTGGCAACCTGGGACGTTCGCGCGATTGCGCTCGTCGCCGCGAACATCGTCATCGCCACGCTGATCTATTTGCCGTTCGTGCGCGCGTACGAACGCCACACCCTTCGACAAGCTCAGGATAAATGATCGGTCTCTTCTGCGAGCGGTTCGGCATCAGCGGTACGGTGCGTGAGGCGGCGCACGCTGCATACGGTCGCGTGCGCGATCTACGCTACGATGCGCAATCGCAGGTAAAAGCCAATGTGCTTGCGGCGTTTTTGGACGAAGGCGTCGACGAAAGCGACTTCGCCGGCTCAACCGGTTACGGATATGATGACGCGGCGCGCGATCGATACGAAGGGCTGCTCGCGCGCATTTTCGGCTGCGAACGCGCGCTTGCGCGCCTTTCGTTCGTCAGCGGGACGCACGCGATAGTCGCTGCGCTGGCGGCTTGTGTGCCGGCCGGCAAAACGTTGCTGAGCATCACCGGCAAGCCCTACGACACGCTGCGCAACGCGATCGCCCAAGCGCCGCACAACCTGGTTGAAAACGGCATCGTTTATAAAGAAACGGATTGGCTCGCCGGCGCTCACTTCGACTGCCCGGAATTGGACGATCCAAAGCTTGCGGCGGTGTTCGTGCAGCGTTCGCGCGGGTACGCGCCGCGCCCGTCGATGGACATCGAGGCCTGTGAGCGCTCGTTTGCGCACGTCAAATCGCGCCGTCCGGACGTTGCGATTTTGGTGGACAATTGCTACGGCGAGCTGGTCGAATCGCGCGAACCCACGCACGTTGGCGCGGACCTGGTCATGGGTTCGCTCATCAAGAATGTGGGTGGGACACTTGCACCGGCCGGCGGCTACGTCGCCGGACGCGCCGATTTGGTGGAGCGCGTTGCTGCGCGCCTCTACGCGCCGGGGCTGGGGGATGCGCTCGGGCCGACCCTAGGCCATGGGCGGGCCTTGATTCAAGGCCTTTTCATGGCGCCGCTCATCGTCGAGCAGACGCTTCGAGGGCTCGACTTTGCAGCGGCGCTTTTCGCCGGACTCGGCTTTGCGGTCGACCCGCAACCCGGCGCGGTTCGGACCGACATCGTCCAAGCAATTCGCCTGGGCAGCGCAGATCGGCTCGTCCGCTTTTCGCAAGGTTTACAAACCGCGATGCCCATTAATGCGCGCTTTCGGCCCGAGCCTGGGCGCGTGCCCGGATACGTCGATAGCGTGGTGATGTCCAGCGGCGCGTTCATCGGAGGCGCGACCATCGAGCTCTCGTGTGATGCCCCGCTTCGGGAGCCGTTCGAAGTCTATCTGCAGGGCGGCATGATTGCGGAACATGCAATGCTCGGCGCGATGCGCGCGGCGCAGGCGGTGCGCACAGAGGGTCCCTGAGGAACCTCCGAAGTGCCCTCGCGCCGCTCTGCACCGGGCGCTTTTGACGCATTTCGTCGTTGCTGCCGCGGCCACAATACGCTGCATTGCGTCCGTCCTCGCGCCTAGAACTGCGCCAAAATCGCCGCGCTGCAGAACGACGGAGAGCACTTCGGAGGTTCCTTAGCCCGCTTAACGAACGCTAAAGTCGCAGTGACGACAGAGCAATCGGGGTCCCCGCAGCAGCGACGCTTTTTTCGCGCTTCAGTCGACTTTCCGGTGACGGTTATCGTCCCGGGCGCCGAACTCGTGATGTACGGCAACGCCGTCGATTTGAGCGGCGGTGGTTTGCGCGTCATCACGAAAAACGATTTGAGCGCGGGTCAAAACGTGACGCTTCGGTTCACGCTTCCGGACAGCGGCCACGAAATGATGGTGCGCGGCCGTGTCGTGCTCTCGTTTTTCGACGCCGGCAAACAGCAGTTCGCGCACGGCATCGCCTTCACGCAGATAGCCGCCGCCGATCAAAGCGCAATCGTGGAGTACATTCACGAGCTGCAGCAGCGCGCTCGCGCTTAGTCTTTGGTGTCTTCGCCCAAGAACCCGTAGAAGAAATACTTATTGCCGTCGGACGTCGTTATGACGATTCGCGTTTCTTCGAGTTCCGCGGCCGTGACGGTCTTGCCGATCATCGTTTCCAAAATTGACTGCGCCTGGAGAAACTCGGCCTCTCGCAGTGCTTCCGGTTCAACTTCGATCAGGTGCAGCAACTCGTCGATCCTATCGTTCATCCCCGCCTCAGCGCCCGGCTTCGAAATACTCAGCGTCACTTACAAAGTATCGTCCGGTGTATCGGATTTGTTAATTCCCTGTTCCCCATTGGCGCAGGCCCCAATAGGGACCCCCCTCAATTTCAATAGGCGCTGCGGCAAAAGCGCCCGCGGTAGGGCCCCCCATCCACGCGCAAGAAAGTGGTCGCGCCATGTCCGCCTCTTATCTGCTGGAGGTCCTGAGCGGGCCCCTGGATGGAAAAACGTGGGCTTTCGAGGACGAGATCGTCATCGGCCGCGACGAAACGCTCGCGGATGCCTGCATCACCCTAGACCGCTACATTTCCCGCCGGCACGCGCGTCTGCGCGCCCAGGAGGGCGCACTGCTGCTGGCCGACCTCAAGAGCCGAAACGGTACACGGATAGACGACCATCCGGTGACCGGCGAAGAGCCCCTGGAAATCGGCGAGCCCTTCCAAGTGGGCCGAACCGTGCTGCGAGTCACGCGGCGCTAAACCCCATGGACGTTGAATCCGCGGCGCAGGCCGCGCGCGCGCGTCTCGCCGCGCTGCCGCGCCCGCTCGGTTTCGTGCCGACGATGGGTGCGCTGCATTCGGGGCATTTGCAACTCGTTCGAGCCGCCGTAGAACGGTGCCGCAGCGTCGCGGCAAGTGTCTTTGTAAATCCGATGCAGTTTGCTGCGGGCGAGGATTTCGACCGCTATCCGCGCGACTATGCGGGCGATCGCGAGAAGCTGGCAGCTGCCGGCGTCGACCTATTGTTTGCGCCGCAAACCGAAACGATGTATCCGTCCGGATTTTCCACCATCGTCGACGTGGGCGATCTCGGCAGCGCCTATGAAGGCGCAGCGCGTCCGACGCACTTTCGCGGCGTAACGACAGTCGTGAGCAAATTGCTCAATATCATTCGGCCCGACGCGCTGTTCTTGGGGCAAAAAGATGCGCAGCAAACTGCCGTCTTGCGCAAACTCGTGCGAGATCTCGA
>DATGJX010000134.1:0-25110 GCA_035294905.1 Vulcanimicrobiaceae bacterium
GCGTTCGATGCACACGTCGAGCGTATCGGCGACGACCACTTCATGGACAAGACCGATGTGCAGCGCGCGTTTGGCGTCGAAACGTTCTCCGGTCAAAAACAACGCGCGCGCATTTGAAACGCCAATCTTCGCGAGTACGAACGGTGAGATGACCGCGGGAATGATACCGAGTTTGACTTCCGTAAAACCGAAGACGGCATCCGCGCTCGCAATGACGATGTCGCAAACCGCCGCCAATCCCGCCCCACCTCCGAGCGCGGCGCCGTGCACTTTGCCGATGACCGGCTTCGGACAGCGCTCGATTGCGCGGAACATGTCGGACATTGCTTGCGCGTCGGCGACGTTTTGGTCGTACTTGAGGTTCAGCGACGCGCGCATCCACGAAATGTCCGCGCCGCCGCAGAAGACCTTGCCTTCGCCGGAGAGCACGACGGCGCGCACGCTCTCTTCGTCAGCGAGCGCTTTGAATTCCGCAGTGAGGGCGGCGATGAGTTCCGCGTTGAACGCATTCCGGACGTCCGGGCGGTTGAGCCGCACTTCGGCGACCGCGCCCGCGGTAAAGCGCTGGAGTACTGGTTCGGTCATGGCGGAGGCGGGGTTCGTTGTTTCATCTAAACTCGCCTCGCGGGCGTTACGAGAGGGTATGGAGCGTAAAGCCGTCTACCGCCATTCCGTTGCCACGCGCGCGACGCACTGGCTCTTTTTCCTCGCATTCCTCGCCTTGGTGAGCAGTGGGCTGCAGATTTTCAATGCGGCGCCGTATCTGGACGCCTCCGACAAATCCGACCCGGCGCACCGGGTCCTGAGCATTGAAGCGCCGCGGGATGGCGTCGGAACCGTCACGATGTTCGGGCGGACGTTCGTGACTACCGGCTGGCTGGGATGGACGGACGACGGCATGGGCGGCAAGGCGCCGCGCGCCTTCCCCGGCTGGATTACGATTCCGTCGTATCAGGATTTGGCCGACGGCCGGCGCTGGCATCTGTTTTTCGCGTGGATCATGATCGTCAGCGGCATTGCGTACATCATCTGGGGTTTTGCCCGGGGCGATCTGCAGCAACTCGTGCTGCGTCGCGAGGATCTGCCGAAGCTCTGGCCGATGCAACTGTACTATCTGCGCTTGCGCAAAGAACCGCCGCCGCACGGAAAATACAATCCGCTGCAAAAGCTTGCGTACACGCTCGTGATCTTCGTTTTCGCGCCGCTTATCGTCATCAGCGGTCTTGCGCTCTCGCCGGGCTTCGACGCGTGGGTGCCGTGGCTTACGCAGGCTTTCGGCGGGAGACAGTTCGCGCGGTTGTGGCATTTCGTGCTGATGCTGGCACTCATCGGGTTTTTCGTCGCGCATCTCGTGCTCGTCGCGACGACGGGCGTCATCAACCATCTGCGTTCGATGGTGACGGGCTGGTATAAGTTGGGTCCGCATGAAGCGTAAACTGTTTATTGCTACAAGTCTGTCGGCGGCGCTGTCGGCTTGTTCCGCGATTGGAAACAAGCTGAACGACAGCCCCACTTTTCACAAGGTGCTGAACAGTGCCGAGGACGTGAATGAGGTTTTCATCGGCACGCGCGGACGCGTGCGAGAGTACACGGAGCGCGACATCTCGGCGAACTTTCCGCTCGATTCGCTCGATACGCCGTCGGATTCGACGTATACTCAGCTCATTCGCGACCACTTCGCGTCGTATCGCCTGACCGTGGACGGCTTGGTGGAACATCCGCAGCACCTTTCGCTCTCGCAGCTGCAGCATCTCATGAACGTTACGCAGATAACGCGCCACGATTGCGTCGAAGGCTGGAGCGCGATTGCGAAATGGCAAGGCGTGCGCCTCGCGGACGTGCTTGCTCTTGCGCGTCCCCGGCCGAATGCGCGCTACGTCGTGTTTTATTCATTTGACCGCGACTCGAACGACACGCAGTATTACGAGAGCCTGAGCCTCGAGCAGGCCGCGCATCCGCAAACGCTGCTCGCATTGCGTCAAAACGGGAAGCCGATTACGCCGGACCGCGGGGCGCCGGTACGGCTGCGCATTCCGACCCAGCTCGGCTACAAGAGCGCAAAATGGGTTTACCGGCTCCAAATGGTCGCCTCGCTCAAAGATTTGTACGGCGGCAAAGGCGGCTACTGGGAAGATCAGGGCTACGAGTGGTATGCAGGCGTATAGTCTTATCGAAGGAGCGCCGCATGAAAAACGCCCTCGCGATACTTATTGCTCTGACATTGATCTCCGCCGCCGCCCGCGGCGCTGCTCCGGCAGATCCGCACTTGAACGTTGTGCCGCCGGGTCAGGTCATGCAGCGGACCGTTGCGTACCTCACCGGCGACGGTATGCATTCGATGTGGTACGTCGTGACGAGCCGAAAACTCGCCGGAAAGAACATGGGTAAGACGCCGGTCTATCAGTGGTATCTTTCGTTTTACGCGCCTGACGGCGACGACGGCGGAAAACTGGTGTACCAACTGCCGAACAGCAGCCACGAACTGCTCTCGCAAGTGACCAAGGCGCGCGGTGCGGAGATGTATTTCCCCATGCAGGACGTCAAGATCGTGGGCGCCGCGGAGTTCGAACAGCCGGGCGTGCAAGACGTCGTCGTGTGGGATCGTCAGGCTGCCGCCGATTGCGGCATTGCGGACGTAACCGTGTTCGGCGCGAATACAAAGGGGCAAGTCGAGCAGCGCGTGCACGTGGAGAACGGCTGCGACCTCGTTGCGAAGATCGTCAAGAAAGGCGCGCTATCGGCGGTGCAGTTGACCGGACCGTACTACGGCGCCAACGCGCCCCTGTGTTGTCCGACAAAGCCGCACGCGACGGCAACGCTGGCGTACAAGAGCGGCGACTGGAAAGTGACGCCCAATTACTTCATCATCAGCGCGTCTTTGGCGGCTCACCGGTAAGCGATCGAGGCGGCGTGGGGAGGGGTGCTATGCTCGGTGATGGCGAGGGACTTGCGCTCGGCAACGTCGGCAGCGGCATAGGCGTTATGGTGGGCATCGCAGTCGGCGGGGGCATTAGCGTCGGCAGCGGCGTGGGCGTTGTTTGTGCGCTAACGGTGTCTACACCGTAACGTCCGGCAAGGACCACAATCAAACATGCGATTGCGAGCCCCGCGAACAAGCAGCGAATAACGAAAAGCATATGCATTGCTATACCCACATGCTCATCACGCTTTGCCCGGCAACCGGCCGCCCGACGGCCGCGACAATGCGATCCAGACGCCGGCAATGACGAGCGCTGCGCCGAGTAATTCTCGCAGGCCGAATTGCTCGCCGCCGAATGCCACGCCGACGGCGACCGCGATCACCGGAATGATGAGCGACGACAAGCCCACAATCCACGCGGCGATGCGCTGCAGAAGCCAAAGGTTCAAGAAGAAGGCGATACCGCTTCCGGCGATTGCGAGATAGAGCAGCGCGCCCCATGACGGCAATGAAAAGGCGCGATGTGCGTCGGGATGCTCCGAACCAAAACCGATCGCTGCCACGACGATACCGGCGATGAGCATTGCGGGCGGCAGCGTGATCATCGGATCGTGATGAGCGTGTCGCTTCGCGTAGACGTTCGCGAAAGCCGAAGAAAACGCGGCGGCCACGGCAGCCAGCGCATACCAAATCGAGCCGTGCACGTCCGCTTCCAGCGAAATGACTGCAACGCCGCCGAACGCGAGTATCGCACCGAGCCACGTAACCGGCGTCGTGCGCTCGCCGATGAGATGATGACCCATGCCGAACATGAAGAACGGCAGCACGCCGAACAGCACGGCAGTAAGTCCGGAACTGACGTGCGTTTCCGCGGTGTACGTTAGGATGTAGTTGAGCCCGAAAAGAAACGCCGCCAGCACGAGGATCAGCTTCCAAGGCATGCTGTGAAGCGGCATGGTTTTACGAACCGCTATCGCAACGGCGTACATGACGAGTCCCGCGATGATGAAGCGCAAACCCGCGCCTGCAATCGGCGGAACGTAAAGCAAACTGATTTTGATGCCGAACCACGTCGTGCCCCAAATGGCGCACATCAGCGCGTACGCGCCGAAAATCAGCGCCTTAGGCGCCGAAAAGGTATTCTTTTGGGGTAATTCTGCCGCCGAAGAAGGCGGTGACGTCGACTCCGTACGCATCAGCCAAGCGCTGTAACTCGTCCTCGTCGAGCGCGGTTTCAGCATCTTCCGCGGCTGCCAGCCGAGCGGCATCGATCTTCGAGCGACGCGCCGCTTCCTCGAGCGATATGCCGAGTTGCGCGCGCTGCGATCCGAGCATCTGCGCCACACGTTCGACGATGTCAGCCATCAACGGAAACTCGTGCCTCGGGCCGCGGCTCCGTGTTCGACCCGTTGCGGCATCTCGTACGCAACTGCGTGAACGCCGCGACTGCCGAAGCGGCGAGGACGACGAACGTCCCGGCGGTTGCAAGAGCGGTGACCCATTCCGGGCTCATGATGCGGCCGCTTCGTCGAGCGGCATGCGGCGCATGCCGGCGGGATACGAACTCGGGTAGCGGTTCATGAAGTCCTGCGAGAGCACGGCGAGGTATTCGAAGTTTTCCCAGACCCCTGGATCGTGTTTTCTTCGGACACGCATTACCGGCAGGAGCGCATTCCACGACGACATGACGACGCCGCTCCAGACATCGCAGGCGATGCGCCGATCGATGATATCGTAGCGCACGAACGCACTCATGGACTCAAAAAAGTTCGCGACGTACACTACGGGGCGCAGTTCGGCGGGAAGATAGGGCTGCTCAAGTTGTCGTATTACTTCCGGGTCCTTCAGCAGTTCCGGAAGTTTGTTCAAGAGAAACGCGCGCGCCGCCTGAAACTCCTCGGATTCGAGTTTTTCGCGGCATTCCGTGAGCGCGACGATTTGATTGCTGCCGCGCATGTGCCGGATTTGCAGGAGCGCGGCCGCCGCAGAGGCCGCGATAACGACGAACGTGCCGGCCGTCGCGATTGCCGTGACCCACTCCGGGCTCATCGCGCCTCCTTACATGCGGAAGACGCCGTAATTCGTCGGCGCGATCGGCGCGTGCGCCGCTGCGTCCAATCCCATCGCGATGACCTTGCGCGTATCGAGCGGGTCGATGATGCCATCGTCCCAGAGTCGCGCCGTAGAGTAGTACGGACTACCCTCATGCTCGTATTTTTCGAGAATCGGCCGCTCGAACTCTGCCTTTTCCTCCGGCGTCATCTCGCCTTTTACCGTTGAAAGCACACTTGCCGCTTGCGGGCCGCCCATGACCGAAATGCGTGCGTTCGGCCACATCCACAACTGCCTCGGAGAATACGCGCGTCCGCACATCCCGTAATTTCCCGCGCCGAAGCTGCCGCCGATGACGACGGTGAACTTCGGCACCTCTGCGCATGCGACCGCAGTGACGAGCTTCGCGCCGTCTTTGGCTATTCCGCCGTTTTCGTATTGCTTGCCGACCATGAATCCGGTGATGTTTTGCAAGAAGAGCAGCGGCGTTCCGCGCTGCACGCACAGCTCGATGAAGTGTGCCCCTTTGAGCGCGCTCTCACTGAACAGGATGCCGTTGTTCGCGAGAATGCCGACCGGATGCCCCTCGATGCGCGCAAATCCGGTGACGAGCGTCGTGCCGTAACGCGCTTTGAACTCATGGAACGCCGATGCGTCTACCAGGCGCGAAATTACCTCGCGCACGTCATAGCCGATCCGGCTGTCGGATGGAATGATGCCGTAGATTTCGCGCGGATCGTATTTCGGCGGCTGCGAATCACACGTATCCCACTGGCGCGGCAGCTCGCGGTGAAGATTCGCGACAATCTGCCGCACGATGCCCAGCGCGTGTTCGTCGTCGTTGGCGAAATGATCGGCAACGCCGGAAATGCGCGTATGGACGTCGGCGCCGCCGAGTTCTTCGGCGGTGACTTCCTCGCCCGTCGCAGCTTTGACCAGCGGCGGGCCGCCCAAAAAGATCGTGCCGTTGCCTTTGACGATCACCGTTTCGTCCGACATTGCCGGCACGTACGCGCCGCCGGCCGTACAGGAACCCATCACTGCGGCGATCTGCGGAATCTTCTTGCCCGACATGCGCGCTTGATTGTAGAAAATGCGCCCGAAATGATCGCGGTCCGGAAATACGTCGGCCTGCAGCGGTAAGAATGCGCCCCCGGAATCGACCAAATAGATGCACGGCAAGTGGTTCTGTTCGGCGATTTCCTGCGCGCGCAAATGTTTTTTGACGGTCATCGGATAGTACGTGCCGCCTTTTACGGTGGCGTCGTTCGCAACGATGACGCAGTGCTGGCCTTCGACGATGCCGATACCCGTGACGACGCCGGCTGAAGGTGCGGCGTTCTTGTACATCTCGTGTGCGGCCAGCGCCGAGAATTCGAGAAAGGCCGACCCCGGATCGACGAGCCGGTCGATGCGTTCGCGCGCCGTAAGCTTGCCTCGCTTGCGGTGCTTTGCAACGGCTTCCGGGCCGCCGCCCGCGCGCACCGCCAGCAGCTCCGTGCGCAAATGCGCGACGAGAGATGACATGCGTTCGAAATTTTGCAGGTAGGCGTCGCTGCGCCGTTCGAGGCGCGTTTCCAACAGGCTCACGGCTACGCGTTTCTTCCAATGCCCGTTTAACCCCGTCTGCGCGCCGGTTCGCTAGACTGGTTACATGGCTAGCGCCGCTCTTCCGCAAACCGACGTTGCCGGCATCACCCGTCCCGCCGGCCGGCTCGATCTCACAACAGCGCTGGAACCGTACCGCGGTCCTTGGAACGCTCGCCTTGCCGCGCATCTGCTGCGTCGTGCCGGATTCGGCGGAACCAGCGACGAGGTTGCGCGCACTGCGGCGATGCCGATGAACGCCGCCGTCGACTCGCTCGTGAACTTTCCCTCGACGGCGAACCTTCCGGAGCCGGACAACCTCTACAATTTCGGCCAGGCGGTGCAACAGCTGTTTCCGGGCGGACGTCCGAAGGCGGTCGACGACATGCAGCGCCGGCAGGTCTTTATGGAAATCCAAAAGGGCGAACGCGCCTCGATCGTCGCGTTGCAGCAGTGGTGGCTCAACCGCATGCTGACGACGCCCGCCCCGCTCCAGGAGAAGATGACGCTCTACTTCCACGGGCACTTCACCACGGCGGCGATTCAAAAGGGCGTCGATCCGCAGATGGCGTTCGACCAGAATCAGCTCTTCCGCCAGTACGCTTTAGGAAATCTGCGAAACCTCACGTGGCAGGTCTCCATCGATCCGGCGATGCTGATCTACTTGGACAACGCGACCAACCTCGCGCAGCATCCCAACGAAAACTACGCCCGTGAACTGATGGAGCTCTTTACGCTGGGCGTGGATCACTACACCGAAAACGACGTGCGTGAAGCGGCGCGCGCTTGGAGCGGCTGGATCGTCAATCGCCTTACCGGACAAGCACGTTACGTTCCCCGCCGGCACGACGACGGCAGCAAGACCTTCCTCGGCCAAACCGGGAACTTCAGCGGCCAGAACATCGTCGAGATCATCTATCAGCAGCCGGCTTGCGCCGAGTTCTGGGCGAACAATCTGCTCAATTTCTTCGTTTACAACAGCCCGGAGCCGCAGCTCGTCAGCGCAGTCGCGGCGCTCATTCGCGCGAGTGACTTCAACCTGCAGCCGGTGATGTCCACGCTGCTGCGCAGCAACGTCTTTTACTCGCCCCGCGCATACCGCGCTCTGGTGAAGAGTCCGGTCGAATTCGTCGTCGGCACGTATAAAACGCTCGGGCTGAACGAGATCGACGAACGCGCTCAGCGCGCACTCGTGCAAATGGGGCAAATCCTGTTTTATCCGCCGAACGTTGCGGGCTGGCCCGGAGGGGCAAATTGGCTCACGAGCCAGACCGTCATTTCGCGCGAGAATTTCGTTGCGAGTCTGGTGAACTCGCCGATGATGGATGACGCTTCATGGATGAACGACATGCCGCTGAATGCGCGCTTGGCCGCATCACAGCTCGTTTCGACGATTCTGCACGGCGATGCGTCACCGAGCGGGCTCGCGCAGCTCGCCGACTATCTCAATGGCGCCGGGACGTCGGCGCTCGGCATGCTTTCCGGAGAAAACTATCCAGAACGGGTGCGCGGCGCCGCTTATCTGACGATGGCGATGCCCGCATACCAACTCAACTAGGGGGCGGCATGAGACGCAGCAATTTTCTGGTCGGAGCACTCAGCGGGCTGGCGGTCATCGCAAACACGCAGCACGTGTTTGCGCAGGCGCTCTCGCAATCGCCGCTGCCCGGGCTGCCCGGCGCCGAAGATCGCTGCCTCGTGCTGATGAACCTGCAGGGCGGTAACGACGGCCTGAATTGCGTTGTCCCACACGGCGACCCGCAATACTATCAGGTGCGCCCGACGATCGGCGTTGCGCGCGCAGACGTACTCGCGATAAACGACCAGGTCGGCCTCAATCCGCAGATGCGTTCGTTCAAATCGATGTACGACGGCGGCATGGTGGCAATCATACAAAACGTCGGGTATCCCAATCCCGATCATTCGCATTTCCGTTCCACCGAGATTTGGCAAACGGCCGTTCCCGAACGCTACGAGCACACCGGCTGGCTGGGGCGGTATCTCGACGACGCAGGTCTTCCGAAAGACAATCTGTTCAACGGTGTCGCGCTCGCGCAAGTGCTCCCCGAAGTGTTCGTCGCCAACCGCACGGACGTGCCGGCGATCGCGCAAATACAGGGTTACGGACTGGTCTCCGATCGGAACAAATTGGAACGCGCAACGTTCGGTCACGTCGTGAACGATACGCGTCTGCCGTTCACGTCGCCGTATCTCGCGCACGTGATGGAGATTGAAGACCACGCGCAAAAGGGCTCCGAAGAGCTGCCCAAACTCATCGCGGGTTACAAACCCGCGGGCGCGTACCCCGCAACGCCGCTCGGCCGTAGTCTTGCACTGGCGGCGCAAATCATCGGCAGCAAAACCGGAACGCGCGTCATCTACGTCCAGCACGGCTCATTCGACACGCACGTCAATCAAAAAGCCGTGCAGGACCGTCTGCTCGGACAATTCTCCGATGCGGTCAAGGCGTTTTACGACGATTTAGCGGCTCACGGGAACGACAAGCGCGTCCTGACGATGACGTTCTCGGAATTCGGCCGCCGCATCGCTGAAAACGCGAGCCGCGGAACGGATCACGGTGAGGCTTCACCGCTCTTTCTCATCGGCGGCGGCGTCAAGGGCGGAATCTACGGCAAATATCCGGATCTCTCGAACACGAGCATCGGCAACGTCCGGTTCGATACCGACTTTCGCAGCGTCTACGCAACGGTGCTCGAGCGTTGGCTCGGCCAGCCCTCGCAAGCCGTCTTGCGCGGCAGCTTTCCGACGCTGGGAGTGCTCTCGTGAAGGCGGCAGTACTTTATCTGGCCGCGATTTACTTTGCGGTGACGCATGCCGACGTCGTCGGTCAAACGACGGCGCGGGTCATGGATTTCGTCACCGCGCACGTTCCGCCGTTGCATTAAGGTTCCTGAATTAGGCAGACCTAACAAGTCGGTAAAGTTTTTATGTACCCGGACTACTTTTCTCGCAGGGCGTGTCCGGTTGCGTGCCAAATGACCCTGCCCAGCGCTCGGACACGTTCGTGACATAGGCCGCATGGACCATCGCACGGTATGCGCGCATAAAACGGCCGAGCGGTTGGTAGAATACATAGAAGAATAATTTTTCAGCGCGCGGCGCGCAACGGATGTGTGACGTATGGCAGTGACGCCGGCATGAAGCTTGTGGAGCCGGGCGGAGCTTTCAATGCTCCGTGTAAAGAGGCGGGCCTCCCACCAAGGGGCACGCCGAAAAATTATCTGATGGCCTGGCTGCTCGTTATGTTGAAGGAGCATAACCTGCACGGCTACGAGATCATGAAAGAACTCAAGGCGAGGTTCGACGTGATCTCGGATCCTGGAACGGTGTATCGTGCGCTGCGTCAATTGGAGCGTGATGGATACATCTCGTCCTGGTGGGATCCCAAAGAGCAAGGGCCTGCCCGCCGGATCTATACGCTGACCGAAGAAGGGCGAGAAGCCCTCGTGCTGTGGAGCGTCGCGCTCGAGCAATATCGCTCGAATCTCGACGCTTTTTTTAATCTCTACAGCGGTCAGTGGCGGGTTGCCGGGGAGTAACGTCGTTCGCGGGAGTTGAACCCGCGCAACCGTGACGGAGATTCTCTTTCTTGGCACCGGTGGCGCGCGATTTGTCGTCGCGCGGCAAATTCGCGCGTCCGGCGGCATGTGGATGCGTTTCGGAACGACGCAGCTGCACGTCGACCCCGGACCCGGTGCGCTGGTGCGCGCGCTCTCACACGTTCCGCCGTGCAACCCGCGCGAGCTGGACGGCATCGTTCTCTCGCATAAACATCTCGATCATGCCAATGACGTGAACGTCATGATCGAAGCGATGACGTCGGGCGGCTTCAAGCGCCGCGGCGTGCTGCTCGCGCCGCGCGACGCAATCGAAGGAGAGCACGTCGTGCTGCCGTACGCGCAGCGATTCGTCGAGCGCATCGAGATTGCGCAAGAGCGCAGTGGATCGTATCGCATCGGCGAGGTCGAGATTCGCACGTCGATAAAACACGTTCACGCCGTCGAAACCTACGGCATGCATTTCCACTATGCCGGACGTACCGTTTCGTACTTACCGTGCGGGCGTTTGTTCGACGGACTCGCGCGCGATTACGCCTCGCACAATCCCGACGTGCTCATCATCAACGTGCTGCGCTACCGCGACAGCATGGACGTGGACCACATGACGTTCGACCAGGCCAAGGCGGTGATGGCGGAAGTTCGTCCGCGCGTTGCCGTCATGCAGCACTTCGGCACGAAGATGCTCGAGCAAGGCCCTGCGCGTCTGGCTCGCGAGGTCGAGGACGAACTGGGAATACGCGTGATCGCCGCGTACGACAATATGCGCCTCGACGTCGATACCGAGGTAGCCGCGCTTGCCGGTTGAGATCGTCCGCGTTCAACCCGGCACCGTCATGGAGTTCGTGCGCAGCGCCGAACGCGAAGCGCTCAAGACGTTTTACGATTTCAGCGTCATCTGGCACGAGCAGACCCACGATTTTGCGGCAATGGACGGCGAGCAAATGGTCGGCGTCGCGCAAATTCATGTTGCCGCGTCGCTCGCGAACGTGCACCGCGTCATCGTGCTGCCGCAGCGGCGCGGCGCAGGCATCGGACGAGCGCTTCTACGGAGTGCCGCGGACGTGGCGAACTACTACAACTGCCACAAGATGACGGCGCTCGTTCCGCACCGGAGTGCCGCGCAAAAGTTCTTCGAGCGCTGCGACTATCGTGAAGAAGCGATCCTCCCGCAGCATACGTTCAAATTAGACATGGCTGCGATGCGGAAGTTTTTGCTGTGACCGGCGCGGCGGCTGACGCCTGAGCATTCGCGCGATAGGCTCCCACGCGCCTTGCAAGCGCCGCTGCGTGCGCAGGGAGCCGTTGTAGAGAAAGACGCCGCCGCTATCCGAGTTCGCCGTAACGACGGGGCCGCCCGAACCCACGATTGCTTGCGTATCGGTCGGGGAACCGCCGACGGCTGCCCCGCCGGAAAATCCCGAAAAGATGCGTCCGCCGCCGCTGTGCGCGTCGATGCGCGCGCCGCCGCCGGCAACGCCGATCGCAACGTTTCCCTTTTGCGATTCAAAGCGCGCGATACCCGGGACGAACGTGCCGTTGTCGTACGCGATACTTCCGTTGACGCTGCTTGCTTCGATCTGCCGAACGTTGGTGTCTTCGAAGACGATGTTGCCCGCAGCGGTGCGCACGCGGATGCGGTTGAACGTGGAGTTGTTCACGAAGATCTGTCCGCGCGCGACTTGCGCGTACACGTCACCCCCGGAATTTTGCAACTGCATCGGCCCGTTGTGCAGCATCGCGACGAGCGTGCCATTGCGATAACCGTCGACCGCGATGCGCCCGCGCCCGATCATGGCCCACACGAGCGCGGTCGATTGCGGAATGGTGAGGGTGACGTCGGCGTCTTGGTCTCCGCCGAAGATGACGACGCCGTCATGCGGCTCGTTCAATACGGAATCGATTGCAAACGATTCCGCCGGTAAAAGCACGGGGCCGTTCGGCGTGACGATCGTCGTCGAAGGTATCGTCACGTCGGCCGGCAGCGCATTTGCAACGGCGCCCGGGTCGAAGTGGCGCCAGCGCACCGGCACACTCGACTCGATTTGTACTTGCTGACGATCCCACGTGTGAATCGTGAGCGTGCCCGAGCGCATTTGCAAGCGGATCACCGGCGTGTTGGCAACGGGAACTACTTGCTGGGCGCGCGCGTAGGCGGGCCAGCTCGCAAGCACCGCTACGAGCACAACGAGGATCAACCGGGTCACGCCTTCATTGTACGGGCGTCCGCCGCAGGGGAAATGAGAATTCAATGAATACGCGGCAAGCGAACGCGCATCAGTGTGCCGCCGCTCTCCGGACGCTGCGCTTCGACGCGCCCTTTGTGGACGCGCGCGATTGAGCGCACGATGGCCAAACCAAGCCCAGTGCCCGGAACGTCGCGGGTGCGCGATTTATCGGTACGGTAAAAGCGATCGAAGATCATCGGCAGCTCTTGCGGATCGATGCCCGGGCCGGTGTCCTGCACTTCAACGACGGCCTCGCCGTCCGTTGCACGCACGCGCACCGTCACGCCGCCTGCTTCCGTGAATTTGATCGCGTTGTCGATGAGGTTGGTGATCATCTGCCGCACGAGCGCAGCGTCGCCCTCGACGATAGGCGCCTGCGTGTCCGCTTCCAGACGAAGATCGAGCCCTTTGTCGGAAGCACGCTGCGAGGTCGCGTTTAACGCCTCGCGGGCGATCGTGCCGAGCGACAACGGTTCCTTCGGAATCGCGTCGCCCGAGTCGGCTTTCGCCAAAGTAAGCATGCCGTTGACCATGTTGGCAAGCGTGGCGCTCTCGTCGATGATGGTCTGCAGACTCTCTTTGCGGACTTGCTGGTCGCGGTCGCCCCAGCGGGCGAGCATTTGCGCGTTCGCGTTGATGGACGTCAGGGGCGTCTTCAGCTCGTGCGATGCATCGGAAATGAATTGCCGCTCGCGTGCGAACGCCTCTTCCAAACGCGCGAGCAAATCGTCAAAGTTTTGTGCCAATCGGCCGACTTCGTCCCGTCGTCCTTTCCAGCGCAGCCGGCGATGCAAGCCTTCGGAGCCGATCTCGCGCATCGCGTTCGCGAGCTGATTGATCGGTGTCGTGATCTGTGAAGCGATTGCAAAGGAGACGGCCGCTACGGCGACGATGGCGACGAGTAAGATGACGGCGATCGACCATTCCGTCTGCCGGAACGCCTGATACAGCTGATCGAGCGGGTTGCCCACCTGCACGATGAGCGCGCGGTTACCGCTGATGAGCACTTGAGAGGCGACGAGAAACGGCCGCCCCTGCACGCTCACTTCGCGAATGACCGACGGCCGTTGCGGCGTGAGCTGCGGGTTGCCGAACGTCGCAAGCGCGTCCATGTTGAAGCTTTTGGCGAGCGGGTAACCGCGCAAGTCGTCCACTTCGATGAACGTGCTGGTCGAAGACCAGCGCTCCAAGTTGTCGGGGCTCTCCAGCATCAGCAGCGAATCGCCGCCCTCCGAGAAGAGAAACGAATTCGCCGACGGTGCCGCGGCGACGCGGATATCGTCGAGCGTTCTAGCGACGTGATCGGTCGCTTGCGCGCGCAAAATCCCTTCGAAGCGCAGCGTGATTGTCACGCCGAGCGCAATGGCGACGACCACGAGCAGCAGCGCATACCAGCAGGCAATGCGCCACCGAAGCGAGTTCATACCTCAGTCTTTTATGGTGTAGCCGACGCCGCGCACGGTCGTGATGAGCTTGTCCTCGAAGCCATCGTCGATCTTCCCCCGCAAATAGCGAATGTAGACGTCGATGAGATTGGAGTCACCGAGAAAGTCGCTGCCCCAAACGCCGTTGAACAGCTCGTCGCGCGTATGCACCTTGTTGCGGTGCAGCAGCAAGAATTCCAGCAGCGCGTATTCCTTCGCGGTCAAGTTGATCTCGCTTTCGCCCCGGCGCACTTCGTGGCGATCGCGGTCCATCACCAAGTCGCGATACGCGATCACGTTTTCAGCCGGCGCCTTCTCGCGCAACCTTGCGCGCACCCGGGCGAGCAGCTCGTCCGTCGAAAACGGCTTGGTGAGATAATCGTCCGCGCCCATGTCGAGGCCCGCAACGCGTTCGGGCACGCGATCTTTGGCGGTCAGCATGATGATCGGCACGCGGCTCTTCGCGCGTACGCGCTTGCAGATCTCCATACCATCCATGCGCGGCAGCATGAGATCGAGCAGCACGAGATCCGGTTCTTTGAGGGCGAGTTCCAAACCGGTAAGGCCGTCACGCGCAACGGTAACCTGATAGCCTTCATGCTCCAGTTCGAGCTGCAGGACGCGGCTAATCGCCGCATCGTCTTCTACGACCAAGATGTGGTGCGCGCGGGCAGGACTCTCCATTATGTGAAGGTATCGGCGCGTCGCTCGCTGATACCCTGCGCGAGCCATTAAATTCGCCTGAAAACTGCGCGCTCGTTGGCTCGAACGACGTCAGCGGGCGGCGGGGGCAGCCCGGCCAGCCGCCGTCGTTATCCGGTTACCCTCGCGAGGTCCGGCGAGAAGCAGTCTGCTTGCCGAGACCGTTCGGCGTGGGCGCCAATTCCATTTGAGAAATCCAAAACGCCGCGGCGCCGCCAAGTGCGATCCAGAACAGAACCGAAGGCTGTGCGACTGCGCTGAGCAGCTGATGTCCGTAATCGGTTGCCGTAACCACGGCGCGGTGCGCGTCGCCGCGCAGAACGAAGAACAGCAGCCAGACGAGCGCGGCGCACATTGCGCCGTACAGCCAAATCTCCCACGGGCGAACGGAAGCGGAAGCCGGAACGCGGTAAATCGTTTGCGCTAGAATCGAGCCGCGCAAATCAGCGGGCGGCTCTTCGAGATCCAGCGCGAAGAGCGCGCGTTCCAGTTCGTCGTCGTTATAGTTCCGTTTCATTTCAAAGGCACTCCGCCCTAGACTCCGCGCCCCCCGCTTCGCGGGGCCCCCAAACCATGGCGCGCATACATGTGCTGCTGATTTGATCATTCCCCGAGGGCGCGCCCGTCAATTGCTCGTTCATTGTACCCCCGCGGGCTCTTGATTGAGTATACGCCTCAACTGCTCCTTGGCGCGAAACAGATGCGTTTTCACCGTGCCGATCGGCACGCCGAGCACCGTGGCGATTTCGTCGTACTGCCGCCCCTGAAGATGATACAGCGTGATGACCGTTCGATACTTCTCCGGAAGCATCGCAATTGCTGCGCGCAAGCGCCGCGCCTCGTCGTTTGCGATTGCCTCGCTTTCGGGACCCGCCGAAGAATCGGCGCGTTCCGGAAGCTCTTCGTTCGAGAACCGTTTGCGCCGCCCCAGCCGATCGCAGCACGCATGATAGGTAATCGAAAAGAGCCACGTCGAAAACTTTGCCTCGGGCTTGTAGGTGCGCAAGCTTCTAAACGCTTTGAAAAACGCTTCCTGTGCGACGTCGCGCGCTTCCTCGCCATCACGCAGCGTGCGATAGGCCAAATGATAGACTGCGCGGTCGTAGCGCTCGACGAGCGTCGCGAATGCGTCGGGACGTCCGGCCAGCGTATCGGCCACGAGCGTGCGATCGTCAATCAGGGCCGACGAGTCGATGGAAGGTGCCTCCAGCAGTGCTGCAACCACGTTCCAGATACAGCGGAACGTCGCACATTGTTTCGGCAAAGCAGCCGGGGCGCCCATTTCGTACGCCTCGTGAAACCTTGAGGGAACTGTGCCGTACATGGGACATGCGTTACTCCCGCACCGGCATCGTGGTCGTCCTCTTGGCGGCGGAACTCTTTATCGGCGCCGCAATCATCTGGTGTCTCGATGGCCGGTTCTCCGTCCAAGCGGCCGGGCTTCACGCCGTGGACGCCCACGGCAAGACGCTTGCTCCCATCGACGCCGGCGACGCTCCGCACGTCGTGATTGACGATCCGGATTCGCGCGTCGTAATAACGGCCTCGACCGACGGCAAGGTTCACGTGACCGACGACTCCCGCACCTGGGGATGGGTTTGGGGCACACCGACCGTGCCTCCGCTTACAGCCGCTCGGACGGCCGACGGTGTGAGCATCCGGCGCGCAAACGGAAACCTGCACGTTGGAATCTTGGGGATAGACTTCCAGCACACGGAAGTGGCTGTCCCGCCGGCGGCGTTCCTGGATATTACGCGCTGCGGCGGAGCGCAGGTGACCGGCATCACGGGCGAGGTCGGGATTCATTCGGTCGACGGCTCGATTTCGTTGAACGGCGTTCATTCAACCAAGATTACGCTCGCCTCGGATGACGGCAGCCTGCGCCTGAACGACGTGCGCACGCCGAACATCGACGCGGTAACGAACGACGGCTCGATTCGGGCCGCCGGCTTGAGCGTCGACGGTGGGCGATTGCAGAGCAGCGACGGGTCGATACACGTCGGACTGCTGGCCGCAAACCTCGCGGTACACGCGCACACGGATGACGGCAGCATCCGGTTCAACGGCGAACGCGCCGCGCAGGACGAAGATTCTGGAACTGCCGACTACCAAGTCGGAACGGGCGGCGGGTCGCTCCGGGTCTCGACGCAAGACGGAAGCATTCATATCAACACGAACGGAGCGATTTAGAATGGGCCCCTCGGACAACATGGTTGCCGTAGTCGGCGTGGTGCTGATCTTCGGTATGCCGATTCTCTACGCGATTGTGAGCCGCGTGCTTGGGCACCAAGAACGCATTGAGATGCTGCGGCGCGGAATCGTTCCGCCGCCGGATTCGAAGTGGGCACGAAAGGCCGCAAAGATGGGCTGGTACGATCCGTCGACCTACGGTATGCCGGGTGCCGCACCCGGTCCGATGTCCGGAGCTGCGCCCGGATACGACCCGTACGCCGCGATGTGCTATGGTGCGAACCGCGCTCTGCGCAAAGGCATCACGACGGCGATGATTGGGTTCGCGTTGCTGGTCGGGCTCTCGTTCATCGACCTCGGTCGCCCCGGGCCTTGGCTGCTCGGCGGACTCATCCCGCTCTTCGTCGGTGTCGCTCAGGTTATTATCGCACTCTTGTCGGGCGCGCAAATGGGCCCGTTCGGCCTTGGACCGCGCTGGCAGCAACCGGGCATGCCGCCTCCAAGCCAGCAGGCGCAGGCACCCGGACAGCGGCCGTTCACGAATGAGCGCGACGTAACGCCCGGCGGCTACGGCGCCTGGCGCCCCGGCGCTGCGACGGGCCTCGAAAAGCCGCCCAGCCCACCCGACGTCCGCTAAGATGCAAATAAAAAGGGCCCGCCTGAGCGGGCCTTTTTTCTTGCTGCACTTATCCCTGTTTCGGAGGGTTCACTTGCAACTGACCAGGGCGATTGCCCATCCAGCTGCAGTTCTGGTGCGGACGAGATATCCGTCCGAGGTGCGGTCGTACACTTGATAGCCCGCTCGGAGTGCGTCGGCTAACGATTTGAAGACCATCAGACCTGCCATGTTTGTGGACCCTCCTTTCCTATTTTTGTCGTTCTATACCCTATAACGGCTATTGGCGAGAAGAAGTTCAGTCAAATGTCGCAGTTTTGATTAAAAATTCCGTTACGGAAGTATGTCGGTTTTGTGGCGAGAATGTCCAGGCGATGCCAGACGTGCACGAGGTTGTCGTAACAGATGCAACGCAGTTCGCGCCCGGCGTGTTCCTCCTTGGTTTTCACGCGCCGGCACTCGTAAACGTGACGCAACCCGGCCAGTTTTTGATGGCGATCCCACCGGACGGAGAGCGCGCCGCCGTCGCGCTTGGCATTTATGAAGCTCAAGGTGAGCGTGCCAGCATCCTGTTCTTCGTCTGCGGACCCAGAACGCGCGAACTCGCGCAATTGCGTGCCGGTGATCATCTTGCCGTTACAGGACCCCTCGGTAATGGTTTCACATTTGACGGCGCGAGGGACGTGGCAATCGTCGCAGGCGGCGTAGGGATTGCGTCGGTCCTACTTCCGGCCCAGTCGCTCGTCCGTTCGGGCAAACGCGTGCGCCTGTTTTATGGCGCGCGCACGAGAGATCTGCTCGTCGAGCGGGAGCGCTTCGAACGTGAAGGCTGCGAGGTGATCTGCGCGACCGACGATGGGACCTTCGGCCATCACGGCTTCGTCACCGAAGCGCTCGCGCTTGCGGAGCGCAAACCGGATTTGATTCTCGCGTGCGGGCCTTCACCGATGCTGCGGGCGACGGCATTCGTCGCAAAAGAGCTCGGCGTGCCCGCGCAGCTTTCGCTGGAAGAAACGTTCGCATGCGGCGTCGGCGGCTGTTGGGGCTGCGTCGTTCCGCTGGATCGCGCGAGCGCGCAGGCGCCGGGATTTCCGGGAAGCGATGCCGGCGGCAGCGACGTCGTCTACGCGCGCATTTGCAAAGAAGGCCCGGTCTTCTGGGCGCACGAGCTGCGATGGTAGACGTCGTAGACCTTTCCGTGACGATCGGTTCGCTCGAGCTTGCGTATCCGACGTTGATGGGCAGCGGCTGCTACGGGTCGGGCGAGGAGTTTGCGCCGTTCGTCGATCTCTCGAAGATTGGCGGCGTTGTGCTCAAAAGCGTGACGCGTGCTCCGCGCCTCGGCAACCAGACCCCGCGTTTGGTGCAGACGCCCGCGGGCATGCTCAATGCAATCGGCCTGCAGAATCCCGGCATCGAGTGGTATCTCGAGCACGACGTTGCAAAGTTTGCAAGCCGCCCGTGCAAAGTGGTCGGGAGCGTTGCGGGATTTTCCGTGGACGACTATGCGTACGTTGCCGAGCACCTAGGGGCGCGCAGCGAGATTCACGCGCTCGAAGTGAATATTTCGTGTCCGAACGTCGCGAGCGAGGGTGAGACGTTCGCTTGCGATCCGCGGCTGACGGCGCGCGTCGTCAAAGCCGTTCGCGACGTCACGGGCAAGACGCTCATCGTCAAACTCTCACCGAACGTCACCGACATCGCGTCGATTGCGCGTGAAGCGCAAGACGCAGGCGCCGATGCGCTCGCCGTTATCAACACGGTGCGCGGCATGGCCATCGACGTGAACACGTGGAGACCGCGATTGGGAAACGTGACCGGCGGCCTTTCGGGTCCGGCTATCCGGCCGATTGCGGTTCTGGCAGTCTACGAGGTTGCGCGCGCGGTGACGATACCGATTGTCGGCCAGGGCGGCATCGAAACCACGAGCGACGCGCTCGAGTTTTTCCTTGCGGGCGCAAGCGCTGTTTCCATCGGTACCGCGAACTTCACCGATCCGCGCATTCCCGAACGCATCGCGCAGGAACTGCGCGAGTACCTGGCAGCGCGCGGCATCGCATCGATTCGCGAGATTGTCGGCAAGGCAAACGTCGGCTTCGCGACGCCGCACCAATTCGAAGGAGACGAAGGCTGATGTCGCAGTTGGTCGTCGCGCTCGACGTGCCCTCACCCGACGACGCCGAGCGGCTCATCGACGAGCTCTACGAACTCGATCTGATTTACAAAGTCGGGATGGAGTCGCTCTACGGCTACGCACAGCGCGTGTTTTCATACATGGAAGCGCGTGACGTCCGCCACTTCATCGACGCAAAGCTCCATGACATACCGCGGACCGTTGCCGCCGGCGTAAAGCAATTGGTGCGATATGGGACGCACATCGTCAATGTTCACGCGCTCGGCGGAACCGAGATGATGCGCGCCGCCGTTACCGCCGCAAACGAACGCGCCGACGAACTGGGCATGACGCATCCGCACGTCTTTGCGGTAACCATTCTCACGAGCATGAGCCAGGGCGATCTGCTCGACGTCGGTTTGGGCGGCGATCCCCTCGAAAACGCCGTGCGTCTCGCACGTCTTTCCAAGGATGCGGGCTGCTCCGGCGTCGTCTGCAGCGCGCACGAATCTCGCGACATCAAGACGGCGTTGGGAAATGAATTCCTTACGCTTACGCCCGGCGTACGTCCGGCCGAGGCGGCGCACGGCGATCAAAAGCGCGTGACCACGCCTGCGGAAGCGGTGCGCGCGGGCGCTGACTATCTCGTCGTCGGCCGGCCGATTACGCAAGCGCCCGACGCCTTTGCCGCGGCTAGAGCGATTCTCGACGAAATGCAACGGACTGTTCCGTCTTAGGACGAGGTTGCCAAACTGGAGGGCAAGTCGCTCTAAATTGTAAAAGGTGGAGCCGATGCATCAAACGTTAGACCTCGAGCGCGAACTCAAAAATCGCGGTGCGCTGCTCGAAGGGCATTTCCGCCTGAGTTCAGGCCGTCACAGCAACCGATTCATTCAAAAGTTTCGCATTCTCGAAGATCCCGTGATGGTCGAACAGGTCGCGCGCGATATCGCCGATGCGTTTCGCGACGCGAAGCCGACCATCGTCGTGAGCGCTGCGGTAGGCGGCATCATTCTCGGCTATGAAGTCGCGCGGTCGCTCGGTACGAAAGCGATCTTCGTCGAGAAGGAAAACGGCGTGCCGCTGCTGCGACGCAACTTCGAGCTCAAGCCCTCGGACCGTGCGCTCGTCGTCGAAGACGTCGTAACCACCGGCGGCTCGGTAAAAGAAGTGCTGGGCGTCGTGCGCAAGAGCGGCGCGGTAATCGTGGGCGTCGGCGTCATCGTCCGGCGAGGCGAAGCCGACTTCGGCGTGCGTACGTTCGCACTGCTGGACATGCCCATCGTTTCGTACGACGCAAAAGCGTGTCCGCAATGCAAAGGCGGAGAGCCGATTACCGATCCGGGTTCCCGGCGAGCTGCTGCGTCAACCTAGCATGAGCCGCCCCGCCGTCCGCAAGCTCGCGCCGTACGTGCCGGGCAAAACGATCGAAGAAGTGCAGCGCGACCTCGGCCTCTCGCGCATCATTAAACTCGCGTCGAACGAAAATCCCCTCGGCAGTTCACCCAAAGCGATGGCGGCGCTGCGTCACATCGACAGGCTTCATTTGTATCTCGACGACACCTATCCCGAGCTGAAGGCGCAGATTGCCGCACCCTACGAGCTGCGGGCAGAGAACGTCGTCTTGGGCCACGGCAGTAACGAACTCGTGAACATCACCTGTGAAACGCTGCTCGAAGAAGGCGACGAAGCGATTATGGCGGTGCCGACCTTCACGCTCTACAAATTGTCGACGTCGCTGACCGGCGCGAAGGCGATCGAGGTTCCGCTGCGAGACGGCGTTCACGACGCTGAGGCAATGCTGGACGCAATTACGCCGCGCACCAAGCTCGTGATCGTGTGCGACCCCAACAACCCGACGGGAACGGCACTTTCGCGCGAGAAGTGGCACGCGTTTTCCGCGCGCCTTCCGGAGAACGTGACCCTGCTGGTCGATCAAGCATACCGCGAGTACATGAGCGGCGATACCATGGACGCCGTCGAGATCGTGCGCGAGCGTCCGAACACGATCGTGTTGCGCACGATGTCGAAAATCTACGGTTTGGCCTCGCTGCGATTCGGCTATGGCTTTGCCGATACCGAGATGATCGGCTGGCTCAACCGGGTGCGATTACCGTTCAATATCTCCCGGCCGGCGGCGTTGGGAGCAGCGGGTGCGCTCGGCGACGAAGAGTTCGTGACGAACAGCATCGCTTCGAATCTCGCGGGGAAGGCTTTCATCATGAACCAATTTGCGCGCTTGGGCCTGCACGTTTATCCGACCGAAGCGAACTTTTATTCCGTCGAGGTTCCGGCAGGGGCGACGCGCGCGTACACCGACTTGCTGCATCGCGGGATCATCGTGCGTTCGGGCGACGCGCTCGCAATGCCGGGACGCTTGCGCATTACGATCGGCGCGCCGGACGAGAACGGCGCACTCATCGAAGCATTCGAGGAATTGTTGCCGGTATGGCGGGCAGCGGCATAGCGCCGGTGATCCGCGAGGGGCGCGTCGAGGACCGGCAGTTCGTGCTGGACCTCGGAAAGCGCACGATGGAGAATTCGGTAGCGCATTTTCGGTACGTGAACGACGCGATGCTGGACGCGAGCTATGAGGGCTTGCTCGATTTCGTCTTCCGCCAATCGCACGTGCTGCTCATTGCCGAAGAAGCGGAGCAGCGGGTCGGATTCATCCTGATGCTCGACACCATGCCCGACGAGGTCACGCGCATGCCGCAAGGGTTCGTGGCGTACATGGCCGTGGAACCTTCGCATCGTGGGGGAGGTATAGGAAGTCGTCTGCTGGCGGCCGCCGAAGATGAGGCTCGCCGGCGAGGATTGCCGTATATGGGACTGATGGTGACCGAGGATAACGCCGCTGCGCGCGCCCTGTACGAACGCGCCGGGTATCTGACGGAGCGGCGTCTGCTGTGCAAACCGCTGTAGACCTAGCGAACCGCCGCCGCGTCTGGATGACGATTGCCCTCCTCATCATCGCGGGGCTTGCATTGTGGTTTGCGACACGCATCCCCAGGACCATCGCGGTTTTCGTGATTGCCGCTTTCATCGCGTCCGGCGTACACCCGGTCATAGCGTGGCTCGAGAACCACCGTGTGCCGCGCCTCTGGGGCATCGCGCTGTCGTATACCGTGTTGATCGTGACCACGATCGTGGTACTCGTCATCATCATTCCGATGACGGTCGATCAGGTTCAGGTTTTGCTGCAAAACGTTCCCGCGTATCTGTACGCCACGCAGTCGTGGCTCGTCACCGCGCAGACGGCGCTGCGCCTGCATTTTCCTGAAGCGAATATCCCGGTTTTCAACGTGCAGCAAATCGGCGCGCAGCGCATCACCGAGCTGCTCACGCTGACCGTTACGTCGCTGGGCACGTTCGCAATCAATATCGCGACGGGGCTGTTCATCGCCTTTTCCGCAATCATCCTCTCGTTTTTCTTCCTGGTCAATCCGCGTGGGCTGGCGGACGGCTTCGCCGGTTTTTTCCCGCCGAGCAAACGCGCCACGGCGCGAAAACTCTCGACCGAAGGGGTCGGCGTCTTCGGCGGCTACATCGCGGGTCAAGTGATTGTCAGTGCCATAACCGGCATCGTCATAGCGGCAATTACGGCAGCGTTCGGTTTCAAGTTCGCATTGCTCGTCGGCATCATCAGCGCAATCGGTTACGCCATTCCAATCATCGGCATGCTGATTGCGCAGATCATCGCGCTTGCGCTCTCTGCGCCGCAAGGTGCCTTCATGCTGATCTTCGTGCAAGTCGTCATGTTCAGCGTTGCCCGCATCAGCGACAACGTGCTCGTACCGAAGATTATGGGCGGAACGGTCGGCGTCTCGCCCATCACGGTCATGTTCGCGGTATTTGCAGGCGGCGAACTCTTCGGTTTGCCCGGACTGATCTTGGGCATCCCGGCGGCTGCGATTGCAAAGCTCGTGTGGAAGTACTTCCTCGGGCCGTGGTTCCACGGTCAAATGGACGCCGTCGACCAAGCCCAGCCCGAGCCGCTGACGGTGATCGAGAGTCCCGCTACGGAACCGATCGTCGTCGTCGAACCCCTGTCATCGTGACCACAGCGTTGTCATCGTGACCACAGCGTTGTCATCCTGAGCCTGTCGAAGGATGGGCAAGCACTTCGTTTCGCAGCCCATTGATCCGATTGCGCCGGCGGGAACGGACCTGCCCGCCGCTTTCAAATGGCGCGATGTTCTGCTCGAGGTTCGCGCACTCCGCAAACAGTGGCGCGGCACGAAAGAAGATCGCGGCGACGTGTACCTCAAGCGCCATTGGTACGAGTTCGAAACCACCGACGGCCGGATTGCCACCGTCTACTTCGATCGTGCTGCAAAGCCGGGAGCGCATCGCTGGTGGCTGTACGCGATAGAGTCGGTGGAATGAGGGTGAACGCGCGATAGGTTGCCGAGGTGCAGGACTCGCGTGATACAATCGTATGGCACTACCGATGGAAGTACGGATGGCTCGTCTCGAGGGCGCATACGAACAAATTAGCGACCGGCTCAACGGGCTGGACCGTCGCCTGGATGGCCTCGAGCAAAAGGTCGACCTGCGCTTCGGACAGATGGACCAGCGGTTGGTGCAGATCGATCAGCGGTTCATGTGGGTCATCGGTTTGATCATTACGTCCTGGATCACGACGCTTTCCGCCGTCGTATTTCACCGCTAGCCTTGCCGCGGCGCGAGCGTAATGTCGCTGCGAATCTCCGCAGTGCGCGGCCACGGAAGGTAGACGTCAAGCTTTTGCGCGCGATAGTACGGATAGATCCGATGCAGCAGGTCCTCGGATAACGGCGTAATCAGTTCGCGCACGCGCGCGTTGGCGCGCTTCGCAACGTCCGGCGCAAGCCAGTAGTGTTCGCTTACGCCCTGCGCGGTGAGTTCCGCGTTGACTTGCGGGCGAACGCGCGTGTGGTAGAGATAGTCGTCGATGTAGCGGTCGAGCAAGAATTCCGCGTGCGCAATCGGATCGTACTTTGCGGTGCGGCGCCCTGCGCCGGCCGAGATAGCTTCTCCCAGCGCGATGCCGACGCTATTCGCATCGGTATTCCACGACGAGTACGCATCGAGTTTACCGGCGATGCCCGCATCGACGAGCTGCTGCACGAAAGCCGCTTGCGGGGCATACGAATACGTGAGATACGTCAGGTCGACGAGCGCCGCTGAATGGCCGGCCGCGATCTGCATTTGGAGCGCGCGAATCAGCGTGGCGTCCTGTGAGGGCGTCGTGTGCGGCACGCGCACGTAGAGCGTAAGGTCCGGATGAACGTCGTCCCGCGCGCCACCCACGCGCGCGATCAGCGCACCGATGGTCATCCTGATCGGGCGAAACTCGAGCGGATCCTGCGTCTGCCCGCCGCCCGGACGCGAATAAACCACCGCGATGTGCGGCGTCCAGTGAATGGAGCGCGCAATTGCATGCGCCACGAGCACGATCCCGAGTTCATCCGCTCCCGGCTCGATCGCCGCGCGATTCGCGATGCCCATCCGCTGCACGGTGGATTGTAGCGTTGCAACGTCGCCGACGTGCAAGCCGACCGGTCCGGCGTCATCCTGCCCAAGCACCAGGTCGTTCACTCTGCCGCCGGATACCAGGCGCAGCGCCGCTAAGTCGACGTCGCGATCGCGCTCGCGCGTTGCGAGATACTGTTTGAGAACGTCTTCGCCCATCAGCGAACGCAAGTGCGCCGCCCG
>DATGJX010000135.1:0-8562 GCA_035294905.1 Vulcanimicrobiaceae bacterium
CGCGCGCTTCTTCCTGCGCGCTGACGGCTGCTTTCGCATCATAGATGCGGCGTAGAATGTCAACCATGCGAAAGCTGCTTTGCGCGCTCGAAGACCACTGCAGCGCGGCCTTCTTTCAGGAGCGTGCGAGCCAGCTCGAGGCCCTCCTGCAGATCGGATGTACGATTGCACACCGTGAAAACCAACGCCGCATTGAGCGCGACGACGTCGGCTCGCGGTGATTGCTCACCGGAAAGAATGCGTTCGAATGCGTCTTTGCAGGCGTCGACGGAACCGCCGCGGATGAGGTCAAGCGGTGTGCGGATGCCGAAGGCTTCCGGCTCCAGGGTCCAGCGTCTACTCTCGCCCTCGTCGAACGTGTACACGGTCGTCGGGCCTTCGCCGCAGACCTCGTCGATACCGCTGGATGCGTGGACCACCGCGCCGGCTCGCACCCCGAGTCCGCGCAGCACGTCGCCAATCAGCTCGAGGTGCTCCGGCCGCGCAACGCCGACGACCTGGTGCGTCGCGCGCGCCGGGTTGGTCAGCGGACCGAGCACGTTGAAAATGGTCCGAACGCCGAGCTCGCGTCGCACGGGCGCGACGTTCTTCATCGCGGGATGGTAGCGCGGGGCGAACATAAAGGCGAAACCGGTCTCGTGCAGCATGTGTGCTGCTCGATCCGGTTCCACGTCGATAGCCATACCGGCGGCCTCGAGGACGTCGGCGCTCCCGCATGCGCTCGAAGCCGCTCGATTTCCGTGCTTGGCAACCGGAACGCCCGCCGCCGAGACGACGAGCGCCGTCATCGTGGAGATGTTGATGGTGTTGGCATTGTCGCCGCCCGTACCCACGACGTCGACTACCATCGGCAAACCGTGAACCACGTGCAAACTGCGATCGCGCATCGCGCGCGCGGCACCGACGACTTCCGGCGTTTGTTCGCCCATCATCGCCAGCGCCGTGAGCAGCCCAGCCGATTGAATCGGCGTAAACGACGCGTCCATGATCGCGCCCATCATCGACGCCGCGTCGTCTTGCGTGAGGTGTTCGCCGGCAATGAGCCGGCGAAGCAAAGGGGCATACTCCATCAAGGTGTCACACTGAGGTATCGAAGGATGACATCCCGATACCTCACCATGACAAACTAGCGAACGAGTTCGATTACCGATAACTCGGCGGCATCACCGGGGCGCACGCGCGTCTTGGTGATGCGCGTGTAACCGCCTTGGCGGTCTTTGAGTGCCGGAGCGATCTGCTCGACGAGTTTCTTCACGACCGCAGGTTCGGTGATGTACTCGGCGATCAGACGGCGCGAATGCAGATCGCCGCGCGCAGCCTGCGTAATGAGGCGCTCGACGACGCGGCTCACTTCCTTCGCCTTCGTCGACGTCGTCTCGATCTTCTCGTGCTTGAAGAACGACGTCGCCAGATTGCGAAGGAGCGCTTTGCGATGCCCGTCCGTGCGGGAGAGTCTCTTGTAGGCGATTTGATGCGGCATGTTGCTTACGCGTCCTTACGATTGACGGAGCGAGAGGCCCCGCTCTTCCAGTACTTGCTTGATCTCGTCCAGCGACTTCTTGCCGAAGTTGCGCATCTTGATGATCTCGTCTTCGCTCATGTCGAGCAGTTCGGAAACCTTCGAGATGCCGGCGCGCTTGAGACAGTTGAACGAACGCACCGAAAGGTTGAGCGTTTCGACCGGGATGTCCCATTCACTCGTCGGTGCAGCCGGAAGCGGCTTTTCCTCGTTGGTGAAGTTGACGAACAGATCGAGCTGCTCTTGCATGATCATCGCCGCAGTAGAAAGCGCTTCGTCCGGCGTTACCGAACCGTTCGTCTCGATCTCGATGGTCAGACGATCGAAGTCGACGTTCTGCCCGACGCGCGTGTCGTCGACCGTAAAGTTCACCTTACGAATCGGCGAGAAGATCGAATCGAGCGGAATCAGTCCGATCATGTGTTCGACATTGCGCTGGCGGTCCGCGGTCACGTAGCCGCGGCCTTTCTCCACGCCGACCTCCATCGAAAGCTTCGCCGTCTTCGCGGAAAGCGTTGCGATGTGGTACTCCGGATCGAGAATCTCGACGTCCGCGTCTGCCGCGAAATCGGCTGCGGTGACGTCTTTCGGGCCGCTGACGCTGAGCGTGAGAACCTTGGGTTCGTCGGTATTGAGTTTCACCGGCAGACCCTTGAGGTTGAGCATCATCGCAATCGTGTCTTCCACGATGCCGGGAATCGTCGAAAACTCGTGGAGTACGCCGTCGATCTTCATGTAAGTGACGGCAGCGCCCGGAATCGAGCTGAGCAGAATGCGGCGAAGCGCATTGCCGAGCGTGATGCCGAAGCCGCGCTCGAGCGGTTCGATGATGAACTTCGCGTAGTTGTCGCGGCGCTCGCGAACCTCGATGCTTGCGCCTTGGGGTGTATCCAGAACGGTCATGTGGTTTTTGGTTTCCTTGTACTCCTTACGTTATCCGCGACAACCCCCGGTTGACGCGATCGTACGCCTAGGAGCGGTTTGGGGTACTTTGTGTCATGCGCCCGTCGACCTCGCTCGGAGTCGAGGCGCTATGCGTTTATCTCGAGTAATACTCGACGATCAGCTGTTCGTCTACCGGTGTATCGATCTGCTCGCGGCTCGGCAGTTGCACAACCTTCGCTGAAGATTCGCCTTCGTTCCATTCCAGCCACTCGGGCGCGCGGCGGTTTTTCGCCACTTCGAAGTTGGCTTCGAACACCGGCGACTTTTTGCTGCGCTCACCGATTGTGATGAGGTCGCCCGCTTTCACGATGAACGACGGAACGTTGACGATGCGTCCATTCACGCGGAAGTGGCGGTGCGTCACGAGCTGGCGCGCCTGCGCGCGGCTCGACGCGAGATTCAAACGATAGATGACGTTGTCCAGACGGCGCTCGAGCAACTGCAGAAACGTACGGCCGGTTTGGCCCGGAACGCGGGCCGCTTCACGGAAGTAGTTCTCGAATTGCGTTTCGTGCACGCCGTAGTAGCGGCGCATCTTCTGCTTCTCGCGAAGCTGGCGCCCGTATTCGGAGATCTTCTGACGCTGTTTGCCTTGCGTCTTCTGCCCCGGTGCAGTGCCGCGGCGTTCGACCGCGCACTTTTTCGAGAGGCAGCGATCGCCTTTGAGGAAGAGTTTGATCTTTTCGCCGGTCTTGCTTGCCGCGGTTTCACGACGGCACAAACGGCAGACGGGTCCGATATAACGTGACATTGCTCTCTCTTACAACTTTCCTTTTTAGTCCTGAGCCTGTCGAAGGGCCGACTACACGCGGCGCCGTTTTGGCGGACGGCATCCGTTGTGCGGGATTGGCGTAACGTCTTTGATGAGGGTGATTTCCAAGCCGGCGGCTTGCAACGAACGAATCGCGGCCTCGCGTCCGGCGCCCGGTCCTTTGACGAGCACTTCCGTCGACTTCATGCCGTGCTCCATCGCTTTGCGAGCGACGGCTTCGGCGGCCATCTGCGCGGCGAACGGCGTCGACTTCTTGGATCCTTTGAATCCGAGGTTGCCCGCCGATGCCCACGCAATGACGTTGCCGAGACTGTCTGACATCGTCACGATGGTGTTATTGAACGACGCATGAATGTGCGCGACGCCCGATTGAACGTTTTTGAACTCGCGTTTTTTGCGCGACTTCGCCTGCTTCTTAGCTGCCAAAATATGCCTCGAGAAAGTTTATCCTGTCCGCTCAACGAGAACGGTGTCGTCGCCTCGACGGCGGCGCTTCCGTGGGAAGCCCGGCCATCTGTACGCGGTACCCGCGGCGAGCGGGTCCGGCTCCGGCCGTGCGGCTAAAGCACTCCGAAGTACGCCGGGAGAGATTCCGGCGCCAAGGGGTTATTCTACAGGGAATGGGCTCCGCGCGCAAGCGCCCAGTGAAGACGGCCCGGGGTTTGCCCCCGGGCCGCTCGGTTTACCCCTAGGACCAAGCCTAGAAGTGGATGCCGATGCCCACGAATCCCGCGTTATGCGAGAAATCGGACGGAGCATTCAGCTTGTTGCGTCCGCTGTCACCTATCCAGCCACCTTCGATGAAGACCGGCGTACCCTGGATGGAGTAGGTCAGACCGATCTCGTACCGCAGAATGCGATATTCCAGGTCAAACGGTCCGGTCGGACATGCGCTGACGTCGCACGTACCCTTGATGTTCGGATAGTAGTACGCGCTGCCGAACGCCGAGAACGGCTGATTGAGGTCGGGCAGTTTCTCCAGACCGAAGCCGATGCCGTTCTGTCGCGGATAACCGTAGTCGCCCCAGCGTGCCAAATAGCTCACGCCGATGTAGATACGCGGATCCGCGACTTTGAGGCCGAGGCGCCCATCCACATCGTTATCCTTCGGCTCGAACGCGGGCACGAATACCTGCCCGCCGGCGCCGATGATCGTTACGCAGCCTGGATCGCCCGCCGGTGGTCCGCCAGGTTGTCCCATGCATGGCGTGTTTGCAGGAATTCCGTACGTTGACGGGCCCTGATTGTGCTGATAGCCATACTGGCGGTAATCACCTTCGACCATCCACGGTAAGTTGAACAGATTGAACTCTGCAGCTCCGCGTACGGCGAACGAACCGTCATTGGGTTGTTTGATGCCTGGATCGAATTCGTTATAGACCTTCGGTCCGAGCAAATAGTCGCCCGCGACGAAAAACTCCTGAGCCGGTGTCACTTTCGGTGCTGGCGTCGGAGCCGGCGTCGGCGGCGGTGAGGTTACCGGAGCCGGTGTGGACGGCGGCGGTGGTGGCGTCGGCGGCAAGTACCGCACGACGACGATGCGCCGATCCGGAACCCACTGCACGTACGCACCCATGCCTTCGGAGATCACACGAACAGGCACGAGAACCTGCCCGTGATAGATCATCGGCGGCACGTCCAGCGGACGAGTTTCGCCGTTGATCGTCACTTCCGGTCGTCCGACGGTGACTTTCACGTCGCTTCCCGGCTTGGTTACGTCGACCGTCTTGGTCGCAGGATCGAATGAAACGGTCGCGCCCATCTGTTCGAACATCGAGCGCAGCGGAACCAAAATCGTTCCGCCGCGAACGAGCGCAGCTAGGACGCGTCCTTGTTTGAGAACATCCGGTTTCGAATAAACGTGATGGTCATTGAAAAGGATTGGTATTTCACCTGACGGCGGTGAGCCGAATTGCATCGGCGGCACACTTGGTGCAGCCGGTGCGGCCGGCGCTGGTGATGCCGCCGGCGCCGTCGATGCAGCAGGCGCTGGTGATGCCGCCGGCGCAGTCGATCCGCTGGGTGCGGCCGGCGACGCCATCGCCGTTGCTGCGGCAGATGGCGACGCTGCCGGCGTAGCCTGGGCAACCACGGTGTTTCCGGCGTTGCCACCGGTTGCATGGCTCGACGGAGCGGCGACCGCTGTGAGCCCCATACTCGCGCACACGAGCGCGCTCAGGACTCCGGTGCTCAGTCGTTTCAATATAGCCTCCCTAAACGTATTGTTTTTGGAGCGTGCTTCGTCGGTATGCAGTAACACCCGATTTTGCGTTCGCTCTCCAAGCTCTTTAAACGAACAAGGGTGAGCCCGAGGTTCCCCCTGCCCGTCAGCCCTAGGGAATATTCCCATAAGGGGCCTTTTCAACCGAGCGAACTGACGGGGGTAAGCGGCTAAGCCAGGCAATTCCGCAGGCTACTTCCACCGCCGCGACGATGAATGCGACCCGGGCCCCTTGAGGGTTCTGCAGCGCGCCGAGGCGCGCAAGTACGGCCGTCGCAATCAGCGGAGCGAGTATCTGTGGAATCAGCAGCGCCAGATTCCAGAGCCCCATTCCCGTAGCGAGCGCAAACCGGGGAAGCAATTGACAACCGAGCGCCCAATCGCCACTGAGAAAAACACCCCACGCCACGCCTGCAATGAGCGCACTGAAAAGAATTCCGATCAGTGAATGCGCAATGAGGAACGCGCACAATGCGACGACGAAACCGCCGCCGCCTATGGCGGCGATCGTACGCCGGTCGTATGAATCGGCCGGCCGCGCGGCGATTGCCGCGCCGATGACGCCGCTCGCCGTAACTACGAGGATAATGCTTCCCGTGATCAGCTTCGTATCGCCGCTCAGCGACCCGCGCACGTAGAAAAACAGATAGCCCAGCAGCGTGTAAAATCCGAGAAAGATCAGCGCGCGCGAAATGAACAGATCGACGAATGCGCGGCTGACGCGCAGCGGCTGCGAACGTGCCGCGAGCAGCGGCAGCTCGCGAACATGCATAACGGTCAACGCACACGTCGCGATCAACGCCGCGGCGAGAATGAGCGCAACCGCGCCCGCATTCGGGATGAGTGCGGCTGCGAGCGCGCCGCACGCATTGCCGGCACTTTGCAGCGCCGCCATCCACGATGAAGCTTTCCCAAGATCGCGCTCGGAAACGAAGTCCGGGATGACAGCCTGATACGGACCGATTGCAAGGTTCATCCCGATCTGCAAAGCAACGAGCGCCGTGACGAGCTGCGCGAGGGACGGCGCAAGGTAGAACCATAGGAGGGCCGGCACGGCGATTGCGACGCCGCTCGCATAAAACTCGATGCGGCGGCTTCCGTGCACGCGCCGGCGGTCCGACCATATACCGATTCCGATTTGCGTGACCGCGGCGACGGCAGCACCGATAGCCGCGATCGGTCCGTACGCTGCAACCGCGTGCACGGCCGCGAGATCCGAGATGCGCGCTTGCAGCGAAACGCCGAGCAACGCGCCCCACACGACTTGAATGCCGAACCAGAAGAGGCCGAGATACGCCGGTTTAGGCGCGCGTGATTGCATAGCGGTATTCCGCGAGAACGTCGACGTCGTAGGCAAGCTCCGGCGGAGCGTTGCGCACTGCGAGCGCAGGAATTCCGAGCTGTCGGCGGGCGTGCGCTTCGAGCTGCGCCACACCCAACCGGCGAAATACAAATCGCAAGAGCAATGCCGGGCCGGCAAGACGCGCCATTTGCCAAACGCTCTTGCGCGCTTCGAAAAAGCGCATGGCAAAATTCTCGATGGCGGTGTGCGCGCGCGGCGGAATAACGAACGCGCCGCCGTTCACCACCTTTTCTCCCGCGAGCGTTATGCCGAACGGCGGCGGATCGGGAAAGCGCCGTTCGAACTCGGCCCATTCGGTGAGCGGCAGCGCGAGCGTTTTCGGCGGAACCCCTCGCAGAAACCCGCGCAGCGCGTCGCCGTCGATAAACGGCATGTCGCTCGTTACGTAGAGCAGCGGCGTCTGCTCGTCCCACGCGAAGAGCGCTCGCCGAAGATTTTCTGTACCGTCCTCGCTTTCATCGATGACGCGTTCGACTGACGCAGCGCACGCCGCGCGGACCTCGGATCCGCCCACCACCGCGATCCGTTCAAGCCCGATCTCGCGCACTGCGGCGATTGCGATCGCGAGGAACGTGCTGCCGGCAAAGGGCGCAAGCGCTTTCACCGGCGTGCCGATAACGCCGGCGAATTCCGAATCGACGCGCCCGCCCGCGGTAATGACGGCCGCATAGGTAGATTGGCTCACCATGACACGGGCTGCTTTTCGTGGATGTCGGGGGCGACCTTTTCGGCCGAAAACCAGGGTATGACGGCATCGCCGCGACCCGAGCACCGCATCCGCTACATCGACGGACTACGCGCCGTCGCCGTACTGCTCGTCGTCGCTCATCATGTGATGCTTCATTCGCGCGCGCTGCCTGCGATGGTCCCGTTCGCCAGCTGGGCGCACCTCATGCTCGAAGGCGCGCACGGCGTCGACCTGTTCTTCGTGCTTTCCGGTTTCTGCCTATCGTATCCGGTGCTGCAGAGTTTGCGCGGGGAGCACGCTGCGCGATTCAATATCACGCGCTACTTCGCTAAACGCATGGTGCGCATCGTTCCGCCATATTACGCAGCGATCGCGTTGTTGGTGCTCGTTCCCGCCATGCGCCCACCCGTCGGAGCAGGCGACGTTTTCAAACAGCTGCTCTTTCTCGATTGGCATACGGGGTTCTTGAACGGATCGTTTTGGACGCTGTGCGTCGAGATGCGCTGGTACTTCGTCTTTCCTTTCGCACTCGCGCTTTGGATTCGCCGGCCGCGCGCATTCTGGGCTGTCGCGTGCGCAAGCGCCATTCTTTACGGACTGACGCGCATGCACGCACCCGACGTCGGTACGCTCTTGCCGTTTATGCTTGGAATCGTTGCTGCCGATTTGGAACTGCGCGGCGCTGCCGTCGAACGCATCGCGCTGGCGCTGCTGCCGCTCTTCGTTCTCTGGGCGCTTCTGTTGGAACACACGATCAGCATGCCTTCTCCGAACGGCGTCGAGAACGCGCTCTTCTTCGTGCAGACCAATCCTGGTTGGCAACTCGCCGCGTTCGCGCTCGTGCTTGTCAGCGCGCGCATTCGCGTGCTGCGCGCCGTACTTTCCGCGCCGCCTCTCGTGGTCACCGGCGTTGCCTCATACTCGATTTATCTGGTGCACGAGCCGATTGTCACGCAGCTCCAGAGCCGCTTGGAGCTGCCGTTCGCGCAAAGCATGTGCGTGTCATATGCCGCTGCATTGCTAGCCGGCTTTGCGTTCTGGGCTGCGTTCGAAC
>DATGJX010000136.1:0-4707 GCA_035294905.1 Vulcanimicrobiaceae bacterium
TGCGTCATGCCCGCCACGTCCGCCAGCTCGTCGAGCGAAGCGAACGGACCGTTCAGGCGCCGGTACTCAACGATGCGCGAGGCGAGCGTGGAACCGATGCCGGGTATCGACGCCAGCGTTTGCGCGTCGGCCGTGTTCACGTCGATCGGCGTTGCCGGATCGGGTAAAACGCCTTTGCGCGACGAGCTTTTTCGCGTGCGCGCACGCGTGCGCACCGGAGCGCTTTCGCCGATTCGCAGCACGCGAATCTCCTCGCCGTCGCTCACGCGCTCTGCCAGATTGACCGCGGCGGGATCGGCGTCGGGACGCAACCCTCCCGCTGCATGAACGGCGTCGTTCACACGCGCTCCGCCGCTCATGCGGTACAGGCCCGGGTGCGCCACCGCTCCAACGACGTACACGACGCTTGCACTAGATTGCGTTGAAGGATGTCCTTTACGAGAATGCTGGGAAAGGCGCGGAGACGACGGCATTGCGGCAACGCTGGTGATTGCCGGAGCCGGTGCCGGATGACGCAACGCAAGCAGCACCGCCAGGCCCGCGCACGCCGCAACAAGCAGACGCTTCATGCCGGTTCCTTCACGCCGCGGTGCCGCACACGAAAGGGGTGCGGCACCGCCCTTCCCTATAAGACCCACTGCTATGGCCGAGACCTACGACTTCCGCGCAACCGAGCGAAAATGGCAGCAGCGTTGGGACAGCGAGGGCATATTCCGCGCGTCTGGTGATGCCGAGCGCCCGAAGTACTACACGCTCGAAATGCTGCCGTACCCGTCCGGCGATCTGCACGTCGGCCACGCGAAAAACTACACGCTCGGCGACGCGATCGCGCGCATGATGCGCATGCTCGGCTACAACGTGCTGCATCCGATGGGCTGGGACGCCTTCGGTTTGCCTGCGGAAAACGCAGCGATTCAGCGCGGTGCCGATCCCAACGTGTGGACGCGCGAGAACATTGCGAACATGGAGCGGCAAGTGCGGCTCATGGGCACCAGTTACGATTGGAGCCGTGAAGTTGCCACGTGCGATCCGGAGTATTACCGCTGGAATCAGTGGCTTTTCTTGCGCCTGTACGAACAGGGCTTGGCCTACAAGCGTGAAGCGCCCGTGAACTGGTGTCCGCACGATCAAACCGTGCTAGCCAACGAGCAAGTGATCGACGGCCGCTGCTGGCGATGCGACAACGTCGTCGAGCGGCGCAATCTTTCGCAGTGGTTTTTGAAGATTACCGGCTACGCCGACAGACTGCTGGCGGACCTCGATAAACTCGACGGCTGGCCCGAGCGAACGCGCACGATGCAGCGCAACTGGATCGGCCGCAGCGAAGGGACGCTCTTTTCGTTCGGCATCGAAAATTCGGACGAACGCATCAGCGTTTTCACGACGCGCGTCGATACCGTGTTCGGCGCCACGTACTTGGCGATCGCGCCCGAGCATCCGCTGGTCGAGAAGATCGTTACGAACAAGCAGCGCAGCGCGGTGCGCGACTTTGCGGAGAGTTTGAAATCGCGTTCGGAACTCGAGCGAACGAGCCTGATGGAAAAGCAGGGCGTGTTCACCGGCGCCTTCGCAATCAATCCGCTCTCGCACGAGCGCATCCCGATTTGGGTGACGAACTACGTTGTCGCGGAATACGGAACGGGCGCCGTCGGCGGCGTGCCCGCGCATGACGAGCGTGATTTTGAATTCGCCCGCAAGCACGGGCTGCCGGTTGCGCAAGTAATCGTTCCGCCGGGTTCCGACGTGCAAGCGCCGTTAAAGGAGCCGTACGTCGAAGACGGCCGGCTCATCGCGAGCGGCGACTTCACCGGCATGTCGAGCGCACGCGCGCGCAAGGCCATCACGGATCGCCTCGCCGCGCTCGGCATCGGCGAAGCGCAGGTGAACTACCGGCTGCGCGATTGGCTCGTCTCACGTCAGCGCTACTGGGGCACGCCGATTCCGATCGTCTACTGCGAGCAGTGCGGCGAAGTGCCGGTGCCCGACGATAAGCTTCCGGTGCTGCTGCCGCAGAACGTGCCGATTACCGGCGAGGGTTCGCCGCTCGCCCGCGACGCGTCGTTTATCAACACGACTTGCCCGAAGTGCGGCGGCCCCGCAAAGCGCGAGAGCGACACGATGGATACGTTCTTCGAGTCGTCTTGGTATTTTCTGCGGTATCTCGATCCGCGTAACGAGACGCGGCCGTGGGATCCGGAAAAAGCGAAGCAATGGATGCCGGTCGATCAATACGTCGGCGGTGCGGAGCATGCCGTGCTGCACTTGCTCTACTCGCGCTTCTTCTACAAATTCTTTCACGACCAGGGCTGGGTGTACGGTCCCGACGAGCCGTTCACGCGTTTGTTCCACCAAGGCATGGTGCTGTACAACAGCGAGAAGATGAGCAAGTCGCGCGGAAACGTGATCGGCATCGATCAAACGGCGGACACCAACGGCGTCGATGCCATGCGCTTGTTTCTGCTGTACGTGACGCCGCCGGAAGATACCAGCGACTGGACCGACGAAGGCATCAGCGGACGCGTGCGCTTCGTCAATCGGGTATGGCGCGCGTGCGAGCCGTTTTTCGGCCGCGCAAAATCGATTGACATGCGCACGTTGCCGCAGGTGCAGACCGGCGAGGAGAAAGCGCTCGTGCGCGCCGTGCACATCGCCGCGAAATCGGCAATCGACGAGACGCTTTCGCGCCGCTTTCATTATAATGCGACGATTGCTCGTCTGGACGAGTACGTCAACGCGCTCACCGCGCTGGAACAATCGATGCCTCAATCACCGGCGGTGCCGTACGCCGTGCACGCGCTTCCGATCATCATTGCCCCGTTCGCTCCGCACATCGCCGAAGAGCTTTGGGAACGCATGGGCCACACCACATCCGTGCACGGGGAGCGGTACGTCGAACCGTCGGACGCCGCCCTGGCAGTCGACGAGATCACGCTGGTCGTGCAGGTGAACGGCAAAATTCGCGCCCGCGTGCAAGTTGCTCCGGGCATCAGCGAAGACCAAGCGTTTGCGCTGGCCATGGAGCAGAACGGCGTGCAAGCGCAACTCGACGGCAAAGAAGTGCGCAAACGCATCTACGTCCCGGACAAACTGCTGAATTTGGTGGTCGGCTAGGATTTCGCAACGCACATCAGCGCGGAGCGCGTTGCGTCATGCTGACACGGCCCTACGGGACCGCTGCCTCCAGAATCGACTCCGGCGCACCGGTCGGAATAATGCGGCCAAGCCGCAGACCCGCACGTTCAAACAGCGCCGCAAACTCTTCACGCGTGCGTTCTCGGCCGGGCAGCATCGCAAGCATCTCGAGATCGGTGATGCGGTCCTGCGTCCACCAATTGTTCGGGGGCGGCGCGATTATTTCGTAAACCAGGACTCGCGAATGCTCGGGCATTGCGGTGCGCACATTCTGCAGCATGCGCTCGCACGAAGCGTCATCCCAATCATGCAGTACATGACTGAAAATGTACGCATCTGCCGGCGGCGGCGGGGTTGCTAAAATGTTGCCCTCGATCGCGTCAAGCCGCTCTGTAACCTGTACGCGCTGAACGACGCTTGGAAGGTCGAACACCGTGCCGCGCAGATTCGGAAAACGGGTCAGCACCGCTGCAAGTAATGCGCCCGTGCCGCCGCCGACGTCCACGACGCGACGCATGCGCGAAAAATCATACGCCACGGCAAAGGCCGGTGCGAAAAGCGGCGTGAGCGATTGCATCGCGGCATCGAAAATCGCGCCTGCGCTCGGGTCCTTTTCGAAGTAAGAAAACATCGGCATGCCTTGCGCAATCTCGAAACCGGGCCGGTTTTCGCGCACGCCCGCCACCAGGTTTGCGTACGCTGCACCGTGCCAAGGCGTGTTCGCATAGCGGATCAGCGGCGACGCGCTGTCTTTACCGATCAATGCCTTGCCGAGATGCGCGAGCGCAAAGCGGTTGCCGCCCACGTGCTTGACGACGTCGTACGCCGCAAGCGCCCGCAGCAACCGAAAGAGCCGATCTCGATCGCCGTATCCATGCGCCGCGAGATCGTCCGGCGTGCGCGTGCCTTTCGCGAGCGCGTCGGGCAAACCCAATTCGCAGAACGCCGCGAGGCTAAGCGCTACCCACGACATCGTGCCAAGTTCGATGACGCCGAATCGCCGCGGCACGATGCGCCGCCGCAACTTCGCCAGCACGTCCGCGAGTCGCGTGACGGTTCCGACGAGCCAGGGCGGCGGAACGCTCATCACACGTTTTGCAGATTCTTGAAGTAATCGAACGTTTCGCGCATGCCGTCGATGAGCTGCGTGTGCGGCTGCCAACCGAGTTCGCGCTGCGCGAGAGAGTAGTCGAATTGCGCGTCACGCGCATCGCCCGGCCGTTTCGGTGCGCGCGTCACCGGTGGATTCAGCCCCGTAATCTCGCAGAGCGCGCCGTAGATCTCATTCACACTCGTACGCTTGTTCGTACCGATGCAGTAGCAGGAACCTGAACCGCGTTCGAGCGCGATTACGTTTGCCTGGGCCACATCCTTGACGTACACGTAATCGCGCGTTTGCTCTCCATCCCAGTAGATCGTGACGCCTTCGCCCGCCAAGAACTTTCCGATGAAGATCGAGACGACGCCGGCCTCGCCGTTGGGATCCTGGCGCGGGCCGTAGACGTTCCCATAGCGCAGCGCCGTGAAGTCCAATCCGTGCTGCATTTTGTAGAAGCGCAAGTAGTGTTCGGATAC
>DATGJX010000137.1:0-19849 GCA_035294905.1 Vulcanimicrobiaceae bacterium
ACGAATCTCGTGACATCACCGCCGAGGCGATTGCGCAGCAGCGCACGTCCGAAGAAGGCCAGGAAGGCTTACGCGCGTTTCTGGAGCGCCGCAAAGCCGGCTGGATCGAGTCATGATAGAGCGGCTGCTCATTGCCAATCGCGGCGAAATCGCCGTGCGCGTGGCGCGCGGCGCGCGGGAACTCGGCATCAGTCCCGTCGGCATCTATTCCGAAGCGGATGCGAACGCGTATCATCTGCAGTTCATGGACGACGCGGTATGCGTCGGACCCGCGCCTGCGACGGAATCCTATCTGAACATCGATGCGGTCGTCGCCGCGGCGAAAACGCTGCGCGCCGACGCCGTGCATCCCGGGTACGGCTTCTTATCGGAACGGGCCGAATTTGCGCGCGCCGTGCGCGATGCCGGCCTCACGTTCGTCGGCCCGTCACCGGAATCGATGGCGGCGATGGGCAGCAAAATCGAAGCCAAACGGCGCGTGCGCGAATTCGACGTGCCGGTTGTGCCGGGCTATGACGGCGACGATCAATCCGCGGCGCGCTTGCGCGAGGAGGCATCGCGCGCCGGCTTTCCGCTGCTGATCAAAGCGAGCGCCGGTGGAGGCGGACGCGGAATGCGCGTCGTCGAGCGCATCGAGCAATTCGACGAAGCCCTCGAAGCGGCAAAGCGTGAAGCGCTCGCGGCGTTCGGCAACGACGCCGTGCTGCTCGAACGATATTTGCGCCGCCCGCGCCACGTCGAGTTCCAAGTGCTCGGCGATGCGGAAGGCAACATCATTCATCTCGGCGAGCGCGAATGCTCGATTCAGCGGCGCCATCAAAAGATCGTCGAAGAGGCGCCGTCCCCCGCACTGTATCCCACGCTGCGCGCAGAGATGGGCGCGGCTGCCGTTCGCGCGGCGAAATCGGTAAATTACGTGAACGCCGGCACGTGCGAGTTCATGCTCGATGAGGACGGGCGTTACTACTTCCTCGAGATGAACACGCGGTTGCAGGTCGAGCATCCGGTGACGGAGCTGGCGTACGGCGTCGACCTCGTGCACTGGCAACTGCGCATTGCGAGCGGCGAGGAACTTACGCTCAAACAGGAAGAGGTGCAGCCGCGCGGCTGGGCGATCGAAACGCGCATCTACGCGGAAGATCCGGCCAACCACATGCTCCCCTCGACCGGCACGATTACGCAATGGGATCCGCCCGAAGGGCCGGGCGTTCGACTGGATGCGGGCGTGCACTGCGGCAGCGAAGTTTCCGTGTACTACGATCCGATGCTCGCAAAGCTCGTCGTTTGGGGCGAAAACCGCGCGGCGGCAATCGAGCGCCTTACGCTCGCGCTCGCCGATTTTCGCATCGGCGGCATTCGCGCAAACGTTCCGCTGCTGCTTTGGATCGCGCGCGACGAAGTCTATCGCGCAGGCTATACGACGACGAGCTTTCTCGCCGAACGCTTGGACGAGTCGATCTTTGCGAAGCCCCCCGAGATGCCGGCCGACGTGCTTGCGGCGGCGGCAGCGGCGATTCTGCGGAACGGAGCGGCACCGTGGCGCCTCGGCGGCGTCGGCGTTCCGCTGCGTTTGCGAATCGGCGATCGAGACGTCGCGATGGAAGCAGCCGCGACCGCCGATCCGAACGTCTGGCAGCTGAACGGCGATTACACCGGCGAGGTGCGTTTGAACGACCGGCACGTAATCGACGTACCGATTGCATTTGCGCAGCCGCCCACTGCCGAAGCGGGCGCGCACGCCGGCCACGGTACCGGGAACGGACGCATCACGGCGCCGATGCCGGGCAAGATCGTGAAGATCGCCGTGCGCGGCGGGGATACGGTCGAGATGCACGATTTGTTGATCATTCTGGAAGCAATGAAGATGGAGCATCGCATCGAGGCGCCGGCGGGCGGCACCGTCGGCATGATTTACGTCGGCGAAGGCGAGATCGTCCCCGCAGACACAGTGCTGCTCGAATTGACGTGATTCCGAAAACGGTGGTCATGGTTCCGGGCTACAACGAGCCGCCCGAGCATTTCGATCTTCTGCGCCGCGGGACGGATCAAGTTCCCGGACTCGACGCGCACGGCATCGAGTCGATTACGTTCGGGGAATTCAATGACACGCTGATGGAGCGCGTCGATCGCTTCGCGCAATTCATCACGCAGCTTCAAAACTCGGGGCACGAGTTTCCCGTCGGGCTCATCGGCTATTCGCTCGGCGGTTTGGTCGTGCGCGGATTTTTGCGGCGGTACCCGCATCGCGCGAGCGAAATCAGCCACACCATCATGATCGCGACGCCGAATTGGGGCGTGCAAACGTATGCGCTGCCGCAGTTTCACATGGTGCTGCGCACGCCGGACAAAGCGTTCGGCGACATGGACATTTACGCGAATTTCATCAAATGGCTGAACGGCACCGGCGGACACTGGGAGCTCACGCGCCGCGGCTGGCACGACTGGGTGCTCGACAAAGAGCCCTGGGTGGGTCTGCCCGGTGCGAAGATGCTCTCGATTGTCGGCCTGGTTCCCGCGCGCGGCGGCGACAACGACGGCCTCGTGTGGGGAGACTCGGCGACGCTGGGCAGCCGCATTCCCGCGCACTTCATCGTCGGACCGCGCTGCAACCATATGAACATCATCGGGCATTTCGATCCATTGATCATGTTGAGCACGGGGTTTCTCGCGAATGACCGCGTTTGGCCGCTCACGCTGCGGGCCGTAACGCGCTTTTTGGGAGCGGAGCGCGTTCCGAACGTCGAACCGAGCGCGGCATGAGGCTTCCACGCTTCGTCACCGTCTGCGAGATGGGCGCCCGCGACGGCCTTCAGAACGAGCACGCCGTCATCTCCGCCGATGACAAGGTGCGCTACATCGATCTGCTTACGGAGTCCGGGTTGCCGCTCATCGAAGCGACGTCTTTCGTCAGTCCGAAAGCGATTCCGCAGCTCGCCGACGCAGCCGACGTTTTCTCACGCATTCACAAGCGTCCGGGCGTGCGCTATCCCGTCCTCACGCCGAATCCGAAGGGACTCGAACGCGCGAAAGCCGTGGGCGCGGACGCGATTGCGGTCTTTACCGCCGCGTCGGAAGCATTCACCAAACGCAACATCAACATGACGATCGACGAGTCGATCGAAACCTTCCGCGACGTCGTCCGCAACGCGAAGGAGAACAACATGTGGGTGCGCGGTTACGTCTCGACGGCATTCGGTTCGCCGTTCGGCGACGCCGTGACGCCGGCGATGGTCGTGGAGGTCGGCAGAAAATTGCTCGACATGGGCTGCGACGAAATTTCGATTGGCGATACGATCGGCGTCGGCGTCCCAAGCCAAGTGGACGAACTCGTGCCCGCATTACTTGCAGCAGACATCCCGCTCGAGCGAATCGCGTTTCACTTTCACGATACCCGCGGCACGGCGCTCGCGAATGTATACGCTGCATTGCAACACGGCGTCGCGATTTTTGATTCGAGCAGCGGCGGCCTCGGCGGGTGCCCATATGCGCCGGGCGCAACGGGCAACCTCGGCACCGAAGATTTGCTGTACATGCTGCACGGCATGGGCATCGAAACCGGCGTGGATCTCGCAAAAGTGCGCGCGGCGTCGCGCTTCATCGCGGGAGTCCTCGGGCACGACCTGACGAGCCGTGCGTTTCAAGCCATGGAACGCGCGGTCGCCAAAGCGTGATTATCCGGGCCGGCATTCTCTACGACGGGACGCTGAACGAGCCGCGCCGCAACGTCGACATCGTCGTTGACGCCGGCCGCGTGAAAGAGCTGCGCGACGCGAGCGGATCGTGCGATCGCGAAGCCGCGTGCGTGACGCCGGGGATGGTCAACGCGCACGTGCATTTGGAGATGAGCGGCGAGCCCGACCCGATGCTGCTCATCCATCAACTTACGCCGATTCAAGCGACGCTGCACGCCGTCGAAAACGCGCGCAAAAGCCTCAAAGCCGGTGTGACGACCGTGCGCGACGTCGGCGCAAGCGACGGCATCGCCATTGAAGTTCGCGATGCCATCGAGCAAGGCCGCATCGCGGGCCCGCGCATGCGCGCCGCAGGCAAGGTTATCTGCATGACCGGCGGACACGGTTGGCCGCTAGGGCGCGCGGTCGACAGCCCGTGGGATGCGCGTAAGGGCGTGCGCGAGCAGCGCTGGGCGGGCGCGGACTGCATCAAACTCATCGCGACCGGCGGCGTGCTCACCAAAGGCGCGGTGCCCGGCATCGCGCAGCTCACGGTTGAGGAAATGACCGCGGCCTGCGAAGAGGCACACCGGCACGAAATGCGCGTCGCAGCGCACGCCATCGGTACGCAAGGCATCAAAAATGCGCTGCGCAGCGGCGTCGACTCCATCGAACACGGACATCTGCTCGACGACGAAGCGATCGCCCTATTCAAAGAACGCGGCGCGTATTTGGTACCGACGCTCACCGCGCCGGCCTGCATTCTCGAGCACGCGGAGCACGGCGGTCAGCCGGACTACGTCGTGCGCAAAGCGCGCGAAATCAACGAGAATCTCGTACAGAACATCACGCGCGCGTTCAAGGCGGGTGTGAAGGTTGCCGGCGGATCCGATGCGGGCACGCCGTTCAACTACCACGACAAGTATGCCGACGAGGTGATGCTGATGCACAGACTGCTCGGCATGACGCCGCAGCAGGCGCTGAATGCAGCGACCGCCGTCGGCGCCTCGCTCATCGGTTTGCATCGCGGCGCGCTGCAGGTGGACGAGCCGGCGGATTTACTGCTGCTCGATACCGACGTCGACCGCGACATGACCGCACTCGCGCGTCCGCTCAGCGTGTTGAAAGCCGGAGATTGGATTCTTTAGGCGGCGGGCTGCAACAACGCGCCCTGCACCTCTTGTAACGCCTCTTCATTGAAGAGCTGCACGCCCAAATCGTCGCCCAACAGCTCGAGCATACGGCGCGCGGCAGACTCTTCGGCGCGCCGCGTGCGATGCGAGTTGCGCAGCAACGTCACGAAAACGCCGACGTAGAGCTCGATCCAGTCAGCGCACGAGCCGCTTTGAATTGCGCGCTCGTACCGCTTGCCGAGCGCTCGAACGTCGCCGAGCGGAACGCCGCACATAGCGACGTCCCGCTCGAGCGACTCCACTGCATTCATTTGCGCCGATGCAGGCAAAACGAATTGCCCTCGGTGTCCTGCAGCCACGCCATGCGGCACGACGGAAGATCGAGATCTTCGTTCAGCGTCGCGCCGGATGCCGTAGCGCGCAGCACCGCCGCGTCGACGTCGGGCACGGCGAACTCGATGCTGCCGTTCATGTGCCAGGGCGAATCGTCCATTTTTGCCAAGCCGAACGTCGTTCCGTCCGGCAGATCGTATTCGACGAACGAGCCGCCGCCTTCGCCGATCATCTCGCCGGTAGGCTTGAGGTCGAAAGCACCTTCGTAGAAGCGCCGCGCCCGATCGAAGTCTTTCGCGATGTAGTAAATGGCGTCGATGCCGGTAATGGTCGCCGTTGATTGCGCTGTTGCCATGTTAGCCAACGCTCCCGTCTTTGCGGTGATGGAGGGAAAAATGGTTGCCTTCGGTGTCGATGCACCAAGCCATGATGCACACGGCTGTGTCCATCGGGCCCATGATCACCTGGCCGCCGCCTTCCGCTACGCGCTTGGCCGACTCGCTCACGTCGTGAACCGAGAGCATCACACCGCCGGACTGCGTCCACGGGGCCTGGTCGCTCTTGCCGATCCCGAAGGTCTGGCCGGTCGGCATTTCGTACTCGGCTCCCTCCCATTCGCCGCTGTCTTCAGCCACGTACGAGGGTTGGAAACCGAGGGCGCCCTCATAGAATTTGCGCGCCCGAGCCACGTCTTTGACCATGTAGTAGACCGCGTCAATGCCGCGGGGAGCCAAAATCTTCTCTGTTGTCGCCATGCCCCACAGGATAACCGGGCATATATGACAGACACTGTCAGGTATTCGGAGCGACCATGAGAATATGAAATCGGATCGACTCGTCTCGGTGCTGCTGTTGCTTCAGGCGCGCAGCCCGCGCAGTGCCCGCGAACTCGCCAATGCCCTCGAGGTGTCTTCGCGCACCATCTATCGCGACGTCGAGGCGCTCTCGCTCGCCGGCGTGCCGGTCTATGCCGAACGCGGCAGCAGCGGCGGAATCGCGCTCGCCGACGGCTACCGCAAGGCTATAACGCAATTCAGTACGGACGAACTGAACGCGCTGTTCCTTGCCGCGGCCGATCCGCTTGCGGAACTCGGCGTCACCGGGCACCAGCGCGCCCTCGACAAACTTTCCGGCGCGCTGCCCGATTTGCAGCGGCGCGCGGCGCAGCAAGCGCGCCAACGCATTCTGCTCGATCACAATCGCTGGTACCGTTTGGAGCAGCCGGCCGCGCTGCTGTCCGTGCTTCGGCGGGCTGTTTGGGAAGATCGGCAGGTTTCCATTCGCTATCGCGATCGTACGGGCACCATGACGCAGCGCGAAATCGATCCGTACGGTTTGGTTTCGAAGGCCGGCGTGTGGTATCTGGTCGCGCGTCAGCACAATGGCGAATATCGCACGTTTCGCGTCGAGCGAATCGCGGACACGCAAGAGTGCGTGACGCGTTTCACGCGTGACGAGCACTTCGATTTGGAATCACATTGGCGAGCGGCAAATGCGGCGATGCAGCGCCCGACGAATTGGTACGAGGCGACGCTCCACGTCATGAGCGAAGCGCTCGAATGGGTGATGTCGTACAGCGAATGCGATGTGCTCGCCGAGGATGACGCGGGAAAAACGCTGCGCATGCGCTTCCCGTCGTTCGCCGCCGCGGTGCGCCAAATCGCGGGCTGGGCTCGCAGCGTGCGCATCGTCGAGCCGCCGGACTTACGGACGGCCCTGGCCGAGCACGCTCGCGACCTGATTGCGTTCTACGAAACACCTATTTCATAGCGTAGACAAAGCCGTCGTCGCTTGCGTAGAACAGCATGCCATTTCCGATAGCCTATCGCGAGAACGGGTGAAGCCCAACGCGCCCCTGCGCAACAGCCAGCGCTGAACGCCCGTTTTTTCATCGAGCGCCCGAATCAACTGTCCGTCCGACGTGCCGTAATACGCGACGCCTGTGGCCACGGCCGCGCTCGAAATGACCCACGATCCGTTCTCGCCGCGGCTCCGGACGGTCTTTCCGGTTTGCGCATTCAAAGCATAGAAATAGCCGCACTTCTCCGAGCGGAAACCCCGGATTCGTATTTTTCGTTTTGAAACGCCAGCGCAGCAAACCAGTCGTTGCGGACGGCGCGTACATGTTCCCGTCGAAGCTCCACGCGTAAACCACGCCGTTTGCGATTGCAGGCGTCGAGCGAACCCGTCCTCGTGTCTGGAAACGCCAGATTGCGCTCGGTCGTCGGCAAAATACACGACGCCGCCGTTCACCGCCGCCGACGAATTCACGGGACCGCGCGCATGAAATTGCCAGCGCACGTGTCCGCTCGCCGCGTCGAGCGCATACAAATTTCCGTTATTGCTTCCGACATAGACGAGTCCGTCGGCATAGGCGGGCGTCGACCGATTGAGATTCCCGGTGAAAAGCCGCCAGCGCGGCTGCAACGTGTCGCGCATCTGCGCCGGCGCGCAGATTCCGGTGTGCGCGGCGTCGCACCGGAACATTGCGGCGAGAGCGACGGCTTGGACGAGCATGAGATGTGAGGTCGGAGGCGCTCCGTGCAGCAGCCTTCCGGTTCTTGGGTAACAGCACCCCGTGAATTCTTCGACCGGCTCACACCCTTTGCACGGGCTGCGCGTCGCCGTGCTCGCACCCATTACGTGGCCTACGCCTCCGCCGGGATATGGGCCATGGGAGCAAATTGCATTCAACATTGCGGACGGCATGCGACGGCGCGGGCTGGACGTCACGCTCTTCGCAACCGGCAATTCACGCTTCGACGGAAAGGTCGAATCCGTCGTGCCCGTCGGCTGCGCCGAAGATCCCGCGTTGAATGCGGATGTTTTTACGGCGCTGCACATTGGGCGGCTCATGGAGAACGCGAGCAATTTCGACCTCATCCACAACAACTTCGACTGGAAGCCCATGACGTACGCACTCACCACGAAGGCGCCGCCGATGCTCACGACTATCCACGGCTTCTCGACGCCGGTCATTCTGGGCGCGTACTACGCGTGTGCGTGGCGAAGTTTCTACACGTCGATCAGCAACTCGGATCGCGATCCCGGCCTTTCGTATCTCGCGACGACCTACAACGGCATCGATCCCGGGGAATTCACGTTCAACGAGCGGCCTGGTGAGTATCTGGTTTTTCTCGGACGATTTCACCCGGAGAAGGGCACGCACTTGGCGATCGAAATCGCCAAGCGCACCGGCAAACAGCTGAAGATGGCCGCCATTCCGCACGACGACGAATACTTTCACAAAGAAGTGCAGCCGCATATCGACGGCGAGCAGATTCAATTTCTGGGCGAAGCGCGGCGAGTTCAACGCAACGAGCTGCTGAGCAACGCCCTCGCGCTCGTGCACATGACGACTCGGCCCGAACGCTTCGGCTTGACCATGGTCGAAGCAATGGCGTGCGGCACGCCGGTGCTCGGCGCGAACATGGGCTCCGTTCCGGAGATCGTCGTCGACGGCGAAACCGGCTTCTTGTGCGATACGGTCGACGACGCGGTCGCGAAGGTGCCGCTGCTCGCATCGCTGGATCGCCGCAAGTGCCGCGAGCGCGTGCAGCTCGAATTCAGCGTGGACCGCATGATCGAACGGTACCTCGGAGCGTACGCGCAGGCTCTCCAACTCAAGTTGCCGCTTCCGCCGACGGCCGAACAGCTGGGCTGGCGCAAATACGACTGGTGGGACCGCCCGATGGCGTACACGGAGATTCCGCCCAAGCCTCACCATACTATTTCATAATGTTCTCTTAAATTTTCTTAAAGTTAGCGCTATAATGGCCTGGCAAGGAGGCCTGAAAGCGCATGCGTGCTTGGGTCGCAATAGCACTAGTCGCGTTTCTAGCGATGGCCGCGCCCGCGGCGCGCGCCGATGACGGCGTGCCTGCGCAAGCGCGGCAACAGACGTTCGTGGTTCAAGTCGCATTCGACGAGGAGCACGGCGCGATCGGCGCGGGCGTATTGGTGGCGCGCGACGGCGACGTCTTGACGCTCGCGACCGCGGAGCACGTCGTTTCGGAAAAAGGCACGCTGCAAATCCTCGACGTCACGCGGCGCAATTACTATCGCGTGATCGACATTCAAACGCTGCCCGACTACGATCTCGCGCTCATTCGCGTGTACGCGCAACCGGATTTTACCGCGGAGCCCGTGCAAATCGGCGATGCGGCTGCCGGCGAGCCGGTAACGGTGTTGGGAAACACCGGCGACGGCTTTTGGGAACCGGCGAGCGGAACCGTGCTGCAAACGAGCGCGCAAATTCCCGGCGTTTTCGGCAGTCCCCGCATCACGATCGCATGCGACGCGTGCAGTTTCGGCGATTCGGGATCCGGCGTCTTCGACTCGCAAGGGCGGCTGCTCGGAATCTTGACGCGCGCGTGGCGCAAAAAAAATGGGCCCGTCCTCTTCATCGAGGTTGAGCCCGCTGCCCTTATTCGGCAGGAGCTGCTTGCCCGCCGATAAGCACCGTTTTATTTGCCGGTCTTGATGTGCACCGTGCCGTATTGGCTTTCCGGAACGAACGTTCCCAAGCCGAAATACCCGTACTGCGTAGCGGCGTTGTTGAGCAGATCGTTCACGCCGAACGTGACGGTGACCGGACCTGCTGAAAGCTTTTTGCAGCGGGATTTTGGCTATTTGCGCGTCGTTGATCGGGAAGATGTTGTTCTTGAGGATTGAGTCCGAGATGCCTTTGTACGGCGCGGACTGCACGCCGTACTGCGCATCGAACGTGAGGTTGCGGTAGCCGCCAATAGGGCGGCCAAGATGCGTATGTACATACGTGCATTTTGTCTTGTAGAAATATTTGCTAATCAGACCTTGTGCGAGAACGTCAGCATGAACTGACGGAACGGCAGGCCGTACTCTTCGCTGCCTTCCGAAAGGGCCGTCGCGGCCGGATCGCCATATTGGTTCTGCGGCTGCACCGCTCCCAAACCGACGAAGCCGTAGAGCTGCGCCGCATTGTTGAAGACGTTGTAGATGCCCAAGTTTATCGTCACCCCCTGCGGGTTGAACGTCTTCGAGATACTCATGTTCGCGTAGACGTACGGGGCGCGGTTGAGGCCGTTCGTCCCGTCGATATAGTAGCCGTCCATGCGCATTGCAAATCCCGACGGATTGTCGTAGCCCAGACCGAGACTCGTGCGGTGCAGCGGGATGCCGTAGATCTGCGCCCCGTTGATGAGGCTCGTGTTGTTTTGCAGAATGTAGGCCGGCATGCCGTTGAAGGCCGCGGACTGTGTGACCCAATAGCCGTTCAGCGTGAGATTGCGCGCCAAACCGACGCTGGCTTCGACGTCGATACCGCGATATGCCGCCGAACCCGCATTGAACGTTTCCGAAACGCCGAACTGCTGCTCGATCTGCGCGATCGTCATGCCCGGAGCGTACCGGGCCTCTTTATTCGCATACGCCGTTAGGTCCGGGATCTCGCTTGCCGGAAGCGTGGAGAGCGGAAACACGCCGTTGACGAGCGGATTGGTTTCGTTCGAGTCGTAGGCGTTCACTTGCAGAATCGTTTGTGAGGTAAACCGGTGCCCGTAGGCAACTTCAAAGTCGTTCGCCGATTCGGGTTTGAGGGCGGCGTTGTTGCCCGACGCAATAGAGATGAGCCCGTTGCCGATTGGCTGCGGATTGAAGCTGTTGACGTCGCCGAAGCTGATGTTTCCGTAGAGCAGGCTCGGGTCGGGAATCGACGTCGAATGGCCGCCGGTGATTCGGAACACGTCGTTCGAAGTTGGACGGAACATGAACGAGAGGCGCGGGTTGAGCGAGGTGTTGTCGTCCTCGCGGAAGTGTTCGACGGCCATATCGAGGAAGGTCGTGAACTTGCCGTTCGGCGAGTAGGTATCGCGCAGGAAGTAATTGTTCGCGCTCATCTGCAGGTCCGGTTCCACCGTGCCCGCGCCGATGTCAAAGCCCGTGTGCTGCTGATGTTCGATGAAGACGCCCGCGCTCAGGTCGTTCTTGCCGGCGGTATACTCGTCGCTCGCAAGAAGTCCATGCGTTTCGTAGAGGTCTTGATAGTGGTGCGAGGGATACGGGCCTTTGACGTTATTGAAGTTGTACGTATCGACGTACCCGTCGAGGATGAACGACGTCTTACCGAGTTGCTGCGTTACGCGGGCGTGATAGTCCTGATTGTGCCCGTCGTGATAACGGTCCAGACCGCCGCCCGCCGGTCCCGAAAAGGTTTTGTCGAACTGCGCGGCGCTCATGCACTCGTAGCCGCGCGCCGAGTCGTTGAGAACGACGTAGCCGCTCGAGCACGTCGCAGTGGCGCCGTTCGGCAATGCCGTGCTCACCGGATTCGGCTGCGGCAAATTGACGAAGTTCAGCTCCTGCTGCGTTACGTAGTCCATGTCGCCGTTGCCTTGGCTGTCGGCAGAGAAACTTTGATTGAACGTGCTCACCAGCAGATTCGTGGTCGGCGTCAGGTCGTAGGTCAGTTTCGCCTCGGCATCGTGCAAGATGTAGTTGCCGTCGACGTTATACGAACATGCCAAGACGTCTTGTTGCCTGATGCTCGGATAGCCGGCATCCGGAGAGTTCGGGTTGCAGTTGCTGGGATCGGTCAGCAAGCCCCACTGCGTCGGATTGCCCACGAATTCGCCGTCCGTCCCCTGCGCGCCGTATGCGAGCGCGTATCCGAGTTTATTGAAGGATCCGGTCGCCGAAAGTCCGGTCATCATGCGCCCGTCGTTGCCGATGCCCTGCTCCACGGTGGAGTGGGCTTCGCGCGTCGGGTTGAGCGTGTTGAAATCGATGGCGCCCGCTATCGTCGAGACGCCGTATAAGCCCGTCGCTCCGGAACCGTAAACGACGTCGGTGCCGGAAATGCCCCAAAACGGGGACATCTGCATGTCGTAGCCCCCGCTGAATGCGCCGATCGGACCGATGGGATGGCCGTCGAGCAGCGTTGCCGTTTCACTCGGATCGTAGCCGCGAATGCTGATGGAATAATCGTCGCCCAGAGACGAGCTCGTCGAACCGTTGGCAAAGGGCAGCGTGGCGATGGCTTCGCCCGCGCGCATGTAATTTTCGCTCTGCAGAATCGACGCATCGATGTGGTTGTTGATCGTCGCGCTCGTTTGCAGCGACGCATGCGTCGAAACGCGCTCGGTTGCAATCGTTCGCATGCCCTGTTCGAACGGCTGGATCGCCATCTGCGCGCTCACCTGCGATTCGTTGCCGAAGACGACGATGTCGTCCGATACCGCGGCCTGATAGCCCGCTGCCGAAATGCGCACGTTGTAGATGCCCGGCTTCTCGTTCGGAAAACTGAACGAACCGTCCGCGGCGGTAGTGGATGTTGCGATGACGGTGCTGCCCTGCTCCAATTCGACCTTGGCGTTCTGCACCGGCAAACCGCCCTGAACCGAGACGATCCGCCCTACGATTGTGGTTCCGGATGCGGCTGGGGAAGCGGTCGGCAATAGTACGGCGACGATCAACGTCGCGGCAAGAATCGCAACGGTGGCCGATCTCATCATCAAAACAAAGCTCCTTAGCGCGTTGAAGTAAACTCCCGCACTTCGAGCGTAGAGCGCGCTCATTAAGCGGCGATTTAAGCGCGCCTTACGGTTTTCTTAAGGTCATGTCGGTGGCGCAAATTCATGCTGCGTTCAGGTCGGCGTGGTGACCTAAAAGCGTATGAAGCGCTTGGAACGTTTGGCACTCGTTCTTGCCAGTACCGCGATGCTGGCTGCATCTCCGTCCCACCCCGACAAGCAAGACGCCCTTGTTGCCGCACTCCGGCAGCACGTCAAGCACGTTTTCGTAATCTACCAGGAAAACCACACGTTCGATAATTATTTCGGGTCATACCCGGGCGCGGAAAACTTGACGACTGCGCTTGCACGTTCGCACGGCTTCCGCCAATACGATCCCGCCGGAAAGCAATGGGTCACGCCGTTCCGGATCACGGATCCGGACACCGACGGACCATCGCAAGCGCGCCCGGTGATCCTCGCAAAGATGGACGGCGGAAAGATGGACCGCTTCGTCGCGGTTCAAGAGCAAAAATCGGCGGAAGACTACCCGAATCCCGCGGACAGGCAGGCCGTGGGACTACTTACGATGTCGTTCTACGACTGCGACACGATACCGTATCTCTGGAAGTACGCGCACACGTTTGCGCTGTTCGACCACTTCTTCCAGGGAATGTCGGGTCCGTCGACGCCCGGAAACATCGAGATCATCGCCGCGCAGGCGGGGCAAAGCCAAGGGCATCCGGTGTACAACGACCGCGAGCCGGCGTTCGGGCCGTACGAAGATAATCGCGAACCGAAGCGCAAGCAGATCGATCAGCGGTATGCGACGCTGATGCTCACGCTGGGCGGCAAGAGTGACGCCGGCGCAGATCGAGACGTCGACGGCGTGCGCGCAGACATCGCCTCAATGTCGGACAGCGGCCGCAAAGCTATTCCCTGGGGCTGGTACCAAGAAGGGTACAACGGCCCGAACGCGCCCGTATCAGACGGCTATGAGTCTCATCACAACGCTCCGCAGTACTTCGGCTATGTACGGCAAAACGACGTGTTCTGGGCGAACGAGCATCCGCTCAAGCAAGTGCTGACGCAGCTCCGCGAAGGCACGCTGCCGAGCGAGGGCGTCTTCTACATCAAAGGTGGATCGCACAACAGCTTCGGCTGGAAGCCGCGCGATCGCGATCCAATCGTGCAGGCGAACACGCTCGGCGACGACGATCATCCCGGCGTCGGGGATTCGGATCATGAAGTCGGCGAAGCGTTCGTCGCGACGTTCGTCAACGCAATCGCACGCAGCAAGTATTGGAAAGACTCCGCCATCATCATTACGTGGGACGATGCAGGCGGCTATTACGATCACGTTCCACCGCCGCATTTCGAGCGCTGCTCCGACGGAAACCCGTGCGGCGACGGTCCGCGCGTCCCGCTTCTGGTCATTTCTCCGTACGCAAAATCCGGTGCGGTCGTGCACGATGCCGGAGATACGGCTTCAGTAGTGAAATTCGCCGAAAGGTTATTCGGCTTGCCTGCTCTCGCGTCGCTTCCCGACGAACGGCGCCATATGCCGGAAGGGCCGCGTGATGCAAATCCACGCCTGACCGATTTGCTCGGCGCATTCGATGCGCAGCGGCTGCAAGGAACCCGCGCGCCGCTGCCCGCTTCCGCCGCGATTATTCCCGACGCAGTCGTCAACCGAATTCCGATGCCGATGAATTGCCGCACGCTCGGTATCACACCCGCGAGCGTTCCCGGTGCCAACAATACGCCGCGGGGTTTCCGCGCGCGTGCATCCAACCCGCATCTTTAAAAACTTCAAGGAGACCTTCGCATGCCGATTCTGCCATTCTTACCGCCGCAGACCGTTCAATCCGTGCGCCACGGGGAATTCGACTACATCACGGTCGACCCGCAGCGACGGCGCGTCTACTGCGCGCACGGCGGCAACAGCTCGCTGCTGATCGTCAACGCCGACACCGGGAAAGTTCTGGGGCAGGTGCGCGTCGGCGACATGGCGGGCGTAGCCGTGAACGCAGCGACGGGAGACGTTTATACCGGCGACGGCGACGACGAGGCGGTCTCGGAAGTGAATCCGGCGACGATGAAAGAGGTTCACCGCGTGAGCGTTCCGGGACATGTGGACGCAATCGCATACGACGCACAGTTGCATCGAATCTACGCTGACGAGGACGATGGAACGCGCATCTTCGTCGTCGATACGCGCACGTTCAAACACATTGCGACCATTGCGCTGCCCGGACATAAGCCGGAGTACATCGTCATCGACCCCAAGACACATTACATCTATCAGAATATTGCCACTAACAGCGAGATAGCAGTGATCGATCCACATACGCTGAAGGTCGTTCGGACGATAGCTACGCCGGAAGTGACGAACAACCACCCGTTGCAGCTCGATGAAGCGTACGGTACGCTGCTTGTCGGCGGCGGCGGCAAACTGAGCGAGTATACGACCAGCGGAAAGCGCCTTGCGAGTGTACCGCTCCCACGCGTCGATCAGTGCTCGCTCGATCAGCAGCGTCAGCTGCTCGCATGCGCCGGAACGAGCCTGTATGTGTACAAGATTCCGGCAATGGGTGCTCCCGTGATGGTCGGATCGCGCACGATTTCGCGCCGTATGCACAACGTCGGCGTAGACGGCAAGACGGGACGCATGTGGATAACTTGGGGAACCGATAAGGGCGATTTCGTTCAGGGCTTCACGTACTCACCGTAAGTACGCCGCCGGCTCGGCATTTGCAGTGCTGAAGCGTTGACCAAGCTGCCTTCGAGCCGTACCATACAAGTAATCACTCTAGGCTCGGAGGCAGTTATTGTGTCCAGAACCTCGACCTTAGCGATCGCCGTCCTTTTTCTATTTCTCGCTTCGCTCGCGCTTCCACAGTCGGCCGGCGCGCAAGCTCCAACTACGGGAACGGTTAACGGGACCGTTCAGGATGAAACGGGGGCGCCGGTTGCGAGCGCAAACGTGACGCTGAAAGGCGCCACGACGAAAACCACGACGTCGGACCCCGCCGGCAAGTTTTCGATGGACGTAACACCGGGAAGCTACGTGCTATCGGTTACGAAAGCCGGATACACGCCCGCCATCCAAAATGACGTTATCGTGCTCGGTGGGCAGACCGTAGGTCTTTCGGTCCGTTTGTCCAGCGTAACGTTTTCATCTTTGCGCACTATTGCGAACGTTCGAACGACGGGCCATGCGCTGAATACATCGGCGGCGTCGGTGAGTGAAGTTACGACTTCCACGTTCATCGATCAGGCCCAGCCGCAAGTAACGCGCGTCCTCAGTCAGATTCCGGGGCTGCAGATCTCGTTCCCGTCCAACTCGGCCAACGCTGCGGCGCCCGGCGCCATCACGGTTCCAAACATTCGCGCGGCAACGTCGTACGAAACCGCCAGCCTCATCGACGGTCATTATATTTCGGTCGGCCAATACGGCGATAACGTGACGACGTTCTTGAACTCGTTCATGTTCGGCGGCGTCGAGGTCGTCAAGGGTCCCGGTGCCGATGCGCCCCAGGTAAACAACGCCATCGGCGGCACGACGAACTTCCGTACGAAGGATCCGACGGCTACTCCTTACGCACAGATGCTGTTCGGCTTCGACAATCACGGCGGAACACTGAGCAATTTCGATTATTCCGACACGGTCGGGCGGCTGGGCTTCGTCGTAGACGTAGCGACCGACAACAACCAGTCCGCGCTTTTCGACAAGAACGTTTACTACGATCCGTCTGCCAGCGCTGCGTCCGTAAACGGGACGTCCCTGACCTCCAATAGCGGTGCAATCTATCAGCAAGTGGGCAACACGCAAAGCTATTTGCCGACGTCACCGCAGATGCTCGCGTGCTGCTGGACGCTGCAAGGCAGCCTGGATCAGACGGCGGAACTCGTGAAACTCCGCTATAAACTGTCGTCCGCAACGCGGGCTACTTTCACCTATCTCGCAGGGCAGACGACCTCCGATCAGAACGGCAATACGAGTAACCTTTACAACGCCGTGTTCACTCCCGGCCCCGGGTACACGGGCCCGATTGCCGCGGGCTCGCACATTCAGTACTCGACGGTATACCCGGGCGCCTCGCAAGGTGAGTTCAACAACGAACCGATCTTGGAGGGCGAGATTGCCAGCGCGATCGGGAACGACTCGGTTCTCGCGCGGTATTACAACGCGACGATTAGCCGGTACCAATGGGGCGGCCTCAATCCGTCCGGTACGGACGTCAACGCCGTTACGCTCTACGGAACCAACGGCTACTACGACAACAGCGGCAACTATCACTATACGACGAACTTCAACGGCACGCCCTCGAACGTTCAGTACTATGATTATTATCAGGAGCCTGAGCTCGACAAATTGCAGGGTGAATCGTTCCAGTACGATCACCCGTTTGCCGACGGTAACGACGTCCTGACGTTCTCGGGAGACTGGACGGCCGCGCAAAGCACCGACTACTCCATGTACTCTGCATCATATTGCACTCCGCTGTGCTACAGCTTCAGCCTGCCGCCAGGCACGCATCAGCAATTGGGTACGTACATGCTGCGCGGTCACTTCTCACTGTCGCCGAAACTGGCCGCGACCCTAACCGACTATTTCAACACCTATAGCAGCACGTACGCCGTTGATTGTCCGATGCAGTTCGGCGCGTGCACGCAAGATGCGGACGTGAGCGGCACCGGCGTAAAGTTCCAAACGACGAATAACACACACAACGATCCGCGCTTGGGACTCGTGTACCGGCCGACCGCATTCTCATCCGTCCGTTTTTCGGCGGGTAGTTCCATCGCGCCGCCGTTCCTCGGCGTACTCAGCCAAGTCTTGTCGCCCCCGACGTTTAACCAAGGCTACGGAGTTGCGTTCGAAACGAACACCCCGGGTAACGTGAAACCGGAAACCGGTTTCGGCTACGACCTCGGCGGTGACGTCAGCTTCCGCGACGGCACGATCTTCTCGGCCGACGTGTACATGACGAACCTGTTCAACCGGTTCTTCCAGCAGACTACGCCGACGGGTCTGACCTGCGGAAGCGTAACCACCTGCGTACCGGACCCGAGCACGGGCGCCTCAGCACCCGCAGGAACGCCGATTCTGAACGAGTTCAACACGAACATCAGCAACGCGCGTTTTGAAGGCATCGAGGCGACGCTCAGCCGAGCACCGACAGTCGGCCTGGGCTTTACGTTCTCCGGGGCGCTCCAAAAGGGTTATTACTATGACTTGCCCCCGAACTTCTATTGCAGCGCGGGCGCGCTGCAGCCCGGCGGATGCATCCCGGCCAACTACGACCAAAACTTAAACATCATCTCCGGTCAAAACACGAACGGCATCCCGGTTGGCTTCTACAGCATCAACTACAACGGCAACATGCGCATTCCGTTCGCGCAAGGCAACGCCGAACTGAATTACACCTTCCCGAATCAGATATACGTCGCGCTGGGCGAAACGTACTACGGGAAGAACAACTCGCTGAACGAGCCGCCGTTCGGCATCGGCTACGCGACGCTGCGCTTCCCGGTCAACCGCACGATTGCGCTGCAAATTTCGGGCGACAACATCTTCAACGCCTACCCCGGTTTTCTGCCGGTTTACGGCGCCGGCGTGCCAATCGATCTCGCGAACGGTACGACCGCGGCCACAAACGGCAACGTGCTTGGACCTGCAACTTGGCGACTCATGATCATGACGCGCCCGTAATACAACGCATTCGCGTAATTAAGGGCGCACCCGCAAAACGGTGCGCCTTTGATTTTTTAAGTTTGTTGGCTTCGTAGGGGCCGCTTGACATTGGCAGTATCAAGCTGTACGCTCGCGTCACTGGTAGTGGGCGATTCGCATACGCGTTTGCACAATAATGCAAAAGGCAGCAGGAACGTACCAGCGTATCCCGCTTCTCCAAGGGGTGACCTAAAGTCACTGCTCGGAATGAGCTTTGTCCAAACGATTTCCGTGGTGGATGGAGGACGTGCTAAACATGGCACGCTGGCGAGAGACTGTCTCGGTCACTTAAGAGTGATGTGAGGGCAACATTTCGGCTCATCGCGTTTGCGCTCGCGCTCTTTCAGACCGGCTGTACGTCCGTAAGCCGCTCCGGAACACATGCTGCTCAGGCTTCGCGCGCATCGCCCCTAGATCAAGGAGCCGTCCGGATCGGCAAGGGTGTAGCGTGCGCTCGGTACGGCACGTTAGGGCCCTCAAGCTACTCGGTTTACGATATCGGAGGTCCTGGTGTTCCCCGTTTGCGCAAGCCGGACAATCAATTGCTTCACAAGATCATGCATTATGTCCATCCAAGCACGCTTCGTTTTGCATATGTTGGTAGACAATTCGCGGTGTTCGATGCGCAAAACGGCCCATGTTTTGGCGGCCAGTATCCCGTTCTAAGCGCACAGTGGTGCAACGAAATCTACGTGCCTGCCGATGCTAAAGACGAGATCTTTGCTGGGCCGGGCGGCTGTTTCTCACACCCCAGGCCTTGGATCACGAACGATCAGGGCGATCCAAAGGCTCCTGGTTGGGATCAATACGACAATTCACACTAGAATAGTTGCAAACGGATCGACAGCAAAATAGAAACCCGCTTTCGAAAGGATCTTGAGCACAACTTTTGCTCGCGACCTCACAAGAAAGGAGCCCTAATGAGTATTAAGAGGCGGTACCTCTGCCTTCTCATGGCCGCTGTCCTAGCGATCTCCGCTTGTACGTCGCGTACCACTTCCCTTCCGTCAGTTCGCGACGCTACAGGGAACGTACACCGCCTAATGGGTGCAGGACATCCGCAACAGCTCTTCCCGAACACGTTTGCTGCTGCACAGGGTAAGAACTTAAGCGACGCCGACTTGGACAATTATATTAATGCGCGACTCAGTCCGCAAGATCGCGCGCTCGCACACAAACTCATGAAGTTCATGCCGGTGAACCAACGCGGAGATTTCGTAGCGGTAACGAGCGATGGCCGGATTATCAGTAACAAAACTGATCTAGCCCCCGATTTCCGGTCCAAATGAAATTGTGGTCTCCCAGGCAAAGTGCCTGGAAAGGAGACCGCTTCGTGAAGAAATCCCGCTTCAGCGAGTCGCAAATCGTCGCCATCCTCAAGGAGCACGACGCGACCGGCAAGACCGCCGAGATCTGCCGCCGGCATGGAATTCACGCGAATACCCTACGGAACTGGAAGGCCAAATACGGGGGTCTTGAAGTCAG
>DATGJX010000138.1:0-46354 GCA_035294905.1 Vulcanimicrobiaceae bacterium
GCTCCCGCAGATTCCGTCAACCCCGGCCGGCGGAAATTCGGGTTTTGCCTATAACAGCGGCGCGCTGCAAGGCGCAACGTTGATTGGGCCTGCGAAAGTGGTTTCCATCAGCGTCGATCTGATCCCGCGCCTGCAAAATCCCGCGGGATTGCTTGCGTACGCGAAGGCGGCCAACACGCCCGGCAGCGGCGAATACCGGCAGTTTCTCACCGCGAGTGAAATCGGCGATCGCTTCGGCGCCGGCGGCGCCGACTACAAAACGGCCGTGCAGTATTTTCAGTCGCAGGGGTTGTCGGTCGCAACCTGGCCTCAGCGATTGCTTCTGCACGTAACCGGGGCGCAGAAAGACGTGGAGGCCGCACTGCACACTACGTTTGGATGGTATCGCAGCGGTACGTCGGTTTTTCTCGCGCCGATGACGCCGCCGGCCCCTCCGGCGAGCGCGCACGTCGCGGGGGCTGCCGACATCGTCATGCGCTCTGCCGCGTTCACCGATCACGTTCTCGTCTCGGAATCCGCGGGCAACGGCATCATCTACGGATATTCGCCCCAGCAAATCGCGGCGGCGTTCGATTATACCGGCGCGTACAACGCCGGGTATACCGGAACCGGAATTACGACCGGTGTGATCGGCACTGCCGGAATCGACGCAAGAGACGTGCCGGCGTATAAGGCACTGTTTGGCATCGGCGGCTCCGGAACCGTCACGATGATCTCCGCGACCGATGCGAACGCGCCGGGCAACACCGCGCTCGGTTTTGCCTCGCCTCCTCCGGTTACGGCACCATGTCCTGGTTCGCCGTACGAACCGACGCCGGCGTGCAATCCTGAAGACGGTGAAACGCAGCTGGATACCGAGCAGCTCGCGAGCTTGGCTCCGAACGCCAATCTTCGGTACTATCTCGCCTACAATCCGAACGACGGCTGCGGCGTCGTCGGCGTCGATTGTCCGCCCGGCGCGGGCATGCCGTTACAAGGGCTCTACGAATTCAACGCCGAGCTGGAAACGGCAATTGCCGACGATACCGCCGATGTGCTCTCGCTCAGTTTCGGCGGTCCCGAAGCGGCGATGGTCGGCAGTGAATTCAACTCCTCCGGCGGCGGCATAACGCCGCTCGAGCTTGCGGCACTCGCCAGTGAAGGCGTTGCGGTATTCGTTTCTTCCGGAGACTCCGGCGCGCAGGGATGCATCAATTGGCCTTCCGCACCGAATCCGGATGCGCTCTGCGTCAGCTATCCGTCGACCGATCCGAACGTCGTCAGCGTCGGCGGCGTCAATACGCCACTCAACACGGCCGGTCAACTGATCGGCGGAATCACCGGTTGGGGCAACCGCACGTCCGGTGGAAATTCGGGATCCGGCGGCGGCGTTTCAGCCTACTTCTCAATGCCGCCGTTTCAACTCGGCGCCGCGGGCGTGACAGGAGCAACGCGGAACGTGCCCGACATCTCGCTCGACGCCGACGCGCTGACCGGCGTCGCCGTTGAACTCTACGCGGATCCGTCGCTCGCAACGGCGCCGCTCGTCGAACCGGTCGGCGGCACGAGCGTGGCAGCGCCGGAATCCGCGGCGATGTGGGCGCTCGTACTGCAAGCCTGCAAACAAACTCCGAGTTGCGAGACGTCCGGCGGGCCGGTACCCTACCGCCTCGGAAATCCGAACGCGTACTTCTACAAGCTTTATGCAAATGCGCCGCAATACGCGTCAGTCTTCTACGACGTGGTCTACGGAAATAATTCGCTCAGCGGCGGTACGGGGTATTCCGCAGGAACGGGCTACGATCTCATTAGCGGCATAGGCGTTCCGTATGCGCGCGCGCTCATCAAAGCGGTGGTCGGCAAATGATGAACTATCTTTCACGAGCAGCGATTTTGTCGTTCATCTTCTCGCTCGCCGCGTGCGGCGGATCCGGATCCACGGGAACCATTCCGTCGCCGCAGCAGACGACGAACCCCGGGCCGCCTCAGCAGTCGAACAACGCGAACTTCGTCATCGTCATCCCGGCGGGCAGCAGCACACAGTCGGTAACGGCAGCGATCGGTTCGACCGTTCTTGCGACGGCAAACGTTTCCGCCGGTGCGTCGATTTGCTCGCCGGCCTCGGATGGGGCGCGAAGTTGCAAGATTGGTGCCGTCGCGCCGCTTGGAAACGACACGTTCACGATCACCGCATACGATCAACCGAACGGAAAAGGCAACGTGCTCGCATCCGGCACGGTTGCGGCGAACGTTTCTTCGTCCTCGTCCATTACGACGATTGACGTTGCCGTGACGGGAAGAATCGCGAAAATCACCGTCGCGCTCGCAAATCCCTATCCGCCCGTGGGGACTGCCGCATCCACGAACGTGATTGTCACGGGATTGGACGCCGACGGCAACACCGTGCTCGGAGCGTTCGCAACGCCGGTTGCACTCCAGGACTTCGACGCCAGCGGTGCAACGAAACTTTCAGCGACTACGGTGGCGGGCTCGTCGAGCACCGTAACGCTGAGCTACGACGGTGCGCTTCCATTTACCAGTGCAACCATCACGGCGTCACTATCCGGTACGCCGGCTGTGTCGGCGACGTTCGCGCCGACGCCGGCGTTCTTGAAGTCGTATAACGTTCCGCCGGTCATGGTTGGGCCTTTCCCCGAGGGTCCCGCGCCGTGGGACATGACGCTCGGACCCGACGGGAACATGTGGGCCGTAGCCAACAGCGTTTCGGAAGTCATCAAAATCACGCACGATGGGAAGATGACGTCGTATCCGCTCGCGCAATCGTACTGGGAGTTGGAAGGCATCGTCGTCGGGTCCGACGGGAATCTGTGGTTCGCGGAAAATCAAAACAATGCGATCGGGAAAATCACGACGGCCGGAACGATCACCTCGTACACGCTGCCGCAGAGCATCGCCCTTCCGGCGTGCGTTGCACTCGGAAAAGACGGAAACGTGTGGTTCGCCGACCAATACAACGACGTCTTCGGCAGCATCACGCCACGCGGAACGATAGCCGAATACCCGTTGCCGTCGAACAGCTTCGTCAACAACATCACGACCGGCGCCGACGGCAATCTGTGGATGAGCGACGAAGGGAACAACGCCATCATCAAGGCGTCCACGTCCGGTGCGATCCTCGCGTCGTACCCAATCCCGACAAACAACGCGCAGCCGTACGGTCTTGCGGCCGGCCCCGACGGGAACGTCTGGTTCGCCGAGTTTTACTCGGGAAAGATCGGCCGCGTCACACCGTCGGGAACGATGAGCGAGTTTGCACTTCCGACGGGTGCGGCCGGTCCGATTTCTATCACGCCCGGCCCCGACGGCCGCATGTGGTTTGCGGAAATGGGGCCCGAAGCCGGGCTCGGCAAGATCGGCTACATTTCAATCGACGGTTCGCACGTTCGAGACTTTCTCGGTAACGGATACCACGTGCATTCACTCGCATTCGACAGAAACGCTGTGCTGTGGTACACGGGATTGCAGATGCCGGTCGGCGGACAAGAGATCGGCACCTTCGCATACTGAGAAAGCGGCCACGATCGCCCAAACGCAATCGGCGACGACCATGAGTCGATTCGCGTAGCCGACAACCGCAACGACTCCGTGCGGAAGCACGGTGCCGAGCGGAAGCGACTTTCCATCGGAGGGCACGTGGCCGCCTGCGTGAACGAACGTGAAGTACAACGCCGCAATACTTGCGATTGTCGCGATGAGCGTGAACCATGTAAAGTGCGCGCTCCAGCGCAGCGATTTCCGTGCGCGCAGGTGCGGTTGTTCGCGAAGAAGTGCCATGGTGACCAGCACCGCAGCGACCGGAAAACCGGCACCGCCGAGCAGGTCCGCAAGACCGTGCAAGGGGTGGTTGATGTCGAAGGCGGACGCCAATGCCTGACCGACCCCGGCCGCGACGAGCAGCGCTACGCCCACCATTCCGCGGACGCTTTGGAGGTAAGGGCGCACCGCGACGGCGAGCGCCCAAGAACTCGCCGCCCAGCATGCAAACATGAGTGAGAGCACTCCGCCGTAGTGTCCGTTTGCGTATTCACTGACCACGCGCCATGACGGGTCGAATTCGGGACTGAGCATGTGCAGCGCCCCGAGCAAAATCCCGACCAGTGCGGCGAACATGCCCGATACCACGGCTAACGACCGGCTTGCTGACGTATTCACGGCTCATCTCTCCCTAGACTGACGGCTGCCCCATAGTCGGAGCAGACCGCCACGTCTCGACATGAGCCCGGGCGTTAGTCTAGCGCGTCAGAACACGAGAAGTTGGTCGTTGTTCGGTACGGCGATCGGAACCGATTCCACGGCTTGGCCCAGGGTAACGCTCGACGAACCGTAGATAATCGGCAGCACGTCGAGGTATCCCAGTCCGCCGGGCACGGTCGCCCCTTGGGTCGAGGGCAATCCCATGACGACCAACCACTTCCCATCCGGCGTTACCGCAACGTCCGATATCTGCACCAAACTCGTGCCGGGCGCTCCCGCCACCGGAACGACGACGCTCGAACTGGTCGTATCCGGGCTGAAACTCTCCGTATTCACACCCGGAACGACGGCAACGCCGGCGTCCGTGCCGACAAACGCCGTCTTTCCGTCAGTTGCGACGGAGTACGCATGCAGCGACGGATCGATGCGCGTGCTCGTGACGCGGTTCGGCGTGCTCGCGAGACCCACGAAGAACGACAGGGTGCCGTTTTGCGGAGATGCGCTCGTACCGGTAATCAGCGCGCCGTAATCGGATCCCATGCCCAGGATCGTCATGCCTTCGCGCCCGCGAAGCGCATTATGATCGGCGGTATCGGGCTGAGCGAACTGATTTATTTCTGCATACGCATCCGGCGCGGTTTGCTTGAAGACGTTCACGTGCGCGCCACGTGAAAGAACCACCTTCGCATCGCTCGATATCGCCACGCTGTCCGTATCCTCCGGTACGAAAGCGCCGCCGCCGATCGGTATCGTGCTGAACGAGGGCGAGCTATTGACGTTCTTCACTTCCAGCAGATAATTCGAACCGGCCGCATTGAGCGCGACGATAGCGGTTGACGCGTCGGGCATTACGACACCCGAACCATCGCACGGCACCGCCGGATTTTGCGGAACGCATTGCTGCGAAATGTCGATTGCCGTCCGTGCGACGACGCTGTTGCCCGACAGCGTGAACGGTATCAACGTTTGCGACGCGCCGTTTCCGATGACGCCGAAGTTTGCGATTGCGTTATACGCAGTCGAGTCAAGTTGGAAGTCTCCGGCAAGGTTTGTCGCCGTCACGCTTTGCGACGCAAGCTTAGCGACGTTCACCTGCCCGTTCGCTTCACCGTTGTCTGCAGCGAGCGCCGTATACGCCGGTGCGGTTGGAGACGGGCTCGGCGTGGGAGTCGCGCTGGAACCACAAGGCGTAACACCGACGGCGTTGCCTAACGTTCCGGTGTAGTTGGAACCGCCGTTACCCGTGCCGCCCGCGGTCACGAAACTCTTGTACAGTTCGGGCGTGCCGGCCGGGTCGCCGTTGTACGGCGGGAAGTGACTATCGTCAAGCGGCTTCACACCCAATGCATACGGATTGCTGTTGAAACGCGAGTATGCCGCCGCGCTCCATTGCCAATTCAAGTGCACCGTGGGCGAATCGGTGATAAACGTGGCGGTCCACGTTACAGGCGTTACGCCGCCCGGCAATGATTGACGCAGCGCCGCTTGCACGCCGTTGAGAAACACGTTGCCCGCTGTTCCCGTCGGAACCGCCTCCACCCACATATTGAAGAATGGATTGAACCCAAGCACCGGCGAGTGCACCTCGGAGCTCATGAAGATCACCGCGCTCGGTGTCCGCAGCGTCTGAAGCGATCCGTTGACTGTATACGTGATACTCGAATTCGTCATGTAGATCAGCGCCGAGTTCGAGACGCCGGATACGTTCATGACGCTCGACAGCCACATGGTGTCGCCGGCATTCACCGAAGTCGAGTTGAACGAAATCGCATTTGTGAAACTGGGACATGCGGAACGCCAACTCGCAACGCGATTTGGAAGCGTATGCACGTAATCACTTCCATCGCTAGGCACCGCCGAAGGTGCGGCGGCCGGCGGAAGACCGGAGCCGCCCGAACTGCACCCCGCAGCAACGCAGCTCAGTAACGCCAAAATGAAAGCAGATAAACGACGAACGCTCATGTCAATGCGCCTCCACCGGCGGGTCTTGGAACGCCGGTTACGCGGAGAGTGTAACAAGCATTCACCCGGCGTGCCGAGAGGCGAAATGCCCCTCTTCGGAGCTATTCGCATTCAAGACGCCGGCTGCGTATGCGCGCATACTGTGTCCATGAAACGCGCCGATCTTCTTCAATCCGCCGCGGCTCTGGCCGCGCTTTCCGCCGGGCTTCCCGCGCGAGCCGTCGCATCCGCCGAAAGTCCTACGCGTATTTTGCCGCTGAACGCTCCCGCGAGCGGCGTTAACGTGGCGTTTTTACTTTCCGAGGGCGCCGTCATGATCGATTTCGCAGGCCCGTGGGAGGTTTTCCAGGACGCGGATATTCCCGGAAGAATGCAGCCCGCTTTTCTCCCGTACACCGTCGCTGAAACGGTCGCGCCGATCGACGTCAGTGGGGGAATGCGAATCGTTCCGCGCTACGATTTCGCAAACGCACCTCAACCGAATCTCGTCGTCGTTCCCGCGCAGTCTGCGCCGACGGCGGCGACGAAACGCTGGTTGCATACCGTAGCGCGCAGTGCGGACGTCGTGTTGTCCGTTTGCACGGGCGCGTTCGTTCTTGCCGAAGCCGGTTTACTCGACGGACTTTCCGCGACGACGCATCACAGCTCGCTGACGCGACTTGCGATGGAATATCCGAAGGTGACGGTGCGCCGCGGAGCGCGGTTCGTCGACTCGGGGCGCATTGCAACGTCCGCCGGGTTGTCCGCCGGTATCGATCTCGCGCTGCACATGGTCGCGCGTTACTACGGTACAGACGCAGCGCACCAAACCGCGTACGACATGGAATACCAGAGCAACGCATGGAAGCGCGAAGACTCCAACGCCGCATATCGTAATCCGCCGGCTCCACGGCCGGGATATGCGCTTTGCACGGTCTGCTGGATGGAAGTGGATCCAATGACCGCGTTATCGTCGGTCTATCACGCGAAACGCTACTACTTCTGCTCGCCCGACCACAAGGCATTATTCGATGCCGCGCCGCAACGCTTTTTGAATGTATCCTAAATTCGCCGCGGGATACTTCACCGGCGAAACCTCGCAGTGGGAAACGGCGGACGTCGTCCTTTCGGAAGTTACGCACGCCTCCGGCAAGGCTGTCCCGATGCACCAACACGAAGCGCCATATCTGAGCTTGCTGCTCGACGGCGCGTATCGCGAGCGCGGCGCCGACTTCGACATACGGTACGAGCCATACACGCTCGTCTTTCACGCGGCCGGAACGGTGCACGAAGACGAGATGCTCGGTCCGTGCCGGTTCTTTGCCGTCAATTTCTTACCGCGATGGGAACGCATAATCGACGAGCTCGGCGGTTCGCCCTCGCACGTCTTCGAATTACACGGCGGGGACCCTATATGGCTTGCGCTGCGCTTGTATCGCGAATTCCTGGCGCGCGGCGATTCCTCGGAGGCCAGCGTCGAAGCGCTGGTGTACGAACTCTGCGCCTACCTCGCCGCGCACAAGATCGACGATTCGCACGAGCCGCCCTGGCTGGCTGAAATCGATCGCACGATTCGCGAACGCTTCCACGAGCCGCTGGACATCGCGGCGATTGCAGCGGCCGCCGGCGTGCATCCCTCACATGTTTGCCGCGTCTACCGCCGCTTTCGCGGACAAACCATCACCGACACGCTTTTCGGCGCACGCGTGCAGCACGTTGCAAGGCGTCTCACGGAATCGGACGAGCCGCTTTCGGTCATTGCCGCAGAAGCGGGGTTCGCAGATCAAAGTCACATGACGCGCATCTTCAAACGTGTTACCGGATATCCGCCCGGCAAACACCGCCGCTACGTCCAGTAACGGCTACAGCGAGCCGACGAGGCGTTTGATCGAATCGGACGGTTCGCATTGCAGTTCGGCGAGCAATGTGTCGCGGTACTGCCGGTACTGGCGCATGGCCGCGCCGCGATCGCCGACGGCCAAGTGCGCGGTAATCGCAATGTGCCGCGCAGCCTCGTCGCACGGATCGTAGCCGATCATTTCTTCCGCAAGGTCGAGCGCGCGCCTGGCATTGCTGTGGCTGAGTGCGTCGTTCGCTAGTCGCTGCGCGACTTCCAAACGCAACTCGCTGAGCCGGCGTTCCGTCGGTTCGAACCATTCCCATTGCAGCATGCGCTCGGGCCGGCGCTCGCGCAACTTTTGGTAAAGCGATTCCAGCAGCTTGCGCTCGGCATCGGCAAGTGCCGGGCGCGAGCGCAGAATGGCAACCGCGCGATCGACTTCCCACAAATCGACGCGCACGTCGTCATGGAGCGCGTAGCCCTCTTTGCTGCGCACGATTGCGACGTCGGAGCCCAAGTGGTGACGCAGCCGGTGCAAACACACGGAGAGCGCGTTACGCGCGGCGTATTCGTCGACGTCCGGCCAGAGCAGACCGGCCAGGCGCGCGCGCGGCACCACTTCGCGCCGCAGCGAGAGGGCGACGAGCACCGCGTGCTCGCGCTCCGAAAGCATGATGGCACGGCCCGCGCAGCGCACCGTTCCGTCGGTCAAGCCGATTTCGAGCAGCGGCACGCGCTCGATCCGCTCCCTCTGCAATCGCATCATGAACGCATTGAGGATGCCGTAGTCGGCGCGCCGCTGCGCGATGGCTTCAACGGCGCTGGTGAACAGCGGGGTGGCGCAGCGCCGCGCGCACTCCGTCGCGTGACGCAAATGCTCGTCGAACTGCAGTTCGTCGAAAACGCCGAGCGTGATGAACGCCAGCGCTTCCGTGAACGGTGCATTATATTGCTTCGCGGCATCGACTGCCGCGCGAGCATGCTTGAGCGCATCGCCGGTCTGCGGCGCCGATGCGGCGGCCAGCATGCGCCCGCACGCAACCCACTTCAGCAGATCGACGTCGTGCGGTTCTTCGTTGCGGCCGCGCGCGGCGGCGGCAAAATACGCAAATCCGCGCACGCCGTTACGCTGCACGACGTCGTCCAGTTCCGCGGAGTAGCGCACGAACGCGGGATCGTCGCCGGAGAGCCACGCGCCGAATGCGCCTTCAGCCAAATCCAATGCGACGAAGTTGTACAAACCCGATTTGCGCGCACTTTCGAGGGCGCGGTCGATGAACTGCCGCGCCACGGGAAACTCGCCGCGCACGCGCGCAATGTCGCAGCCCAGCGTGAGCAGCGTTCCCGATGCCATGATGTCCATGCCGCCGACCAACGGCAGCGCCATCGTCAAGTTGCGCTCGGCACGATCGATGTCGCCGATGCGGGCCCGCATCAATCCGAGCAGATAGAACAGGTAGCCTTCGAATTAGTTTTTCGGCTCCTCGCCGATGCCGTTTTCGGCCGCGAAGCGTTCGAGCATCTCTTCGGCTTCTTCCAACAGACCGATGTAACTCATGAGCAGAATGCGGAACACCAAAATGTAGTAGCGTTCGAGCGGCGTTACGTCCGGTGAGAGCGTGCGCCAGAGCGATTCCGCCTCGTCGAGCAACTCTTCGGTGTCAATGCAGTAGATGCGCAGCAACGCAGTCACCGCCCACAGGCGGGGATACCGCTGCACCAGCGAATGATCCAAAGACGCCAGAATGCGCGCGTATTGCATGGAAGGCGCGTGGTCGCGAATTACTTCGTGCTGGCCGAGTGCGTGCGCCGCAGCGGCTTGATCGCCACGAGCCAAGTGCAGTTCTGCAGCACGCTGAAAGCGTTTCTCCGCCGCATGCGCTTCCGCAGTATGCGAGAGCACTTCGCTTCGTCGATCTTCGTGGTGTTCGAGCAGCAGCGAACCAAGGAGCGGATGAATGTGCAGCACGCCGTCGGCCGTGCGCGTGAGGAACGGCGACTCCTTGGAGAAATCCGCGAGCGCCCGCACCGCGGCAGCATCGTCGAGCCCGGCCTGCAAGTCTTCGATCTTCGCGTTCGGGATGCACGCGCACACGAACAGCGCCTGCACGAGCCCGGGGTCGAGCGACGCCAGCACCTGATCGGCCAAATAGTCGTGAAGTTCCTCAAACGCGACGTCGTCGAGCGACTCAAGCAGCGTCTCGATGCGCCCCTCGTTCGCAAAACGTTTTAAAAGGAAGACGGCTATCGGCCAGCCCTGCGAGAGCTGCAGAATGCGCGAGAGCAGTACCGGGTCGTCGGCATGACCGCGAAACAGCGTCGCTAGTTCGCTGCGATCGAACGCCAGGTCTTCCGCCCGCAGGGTGAGGATCTCGTGCGGCGGAGCGAAACGCGTCAGATGTACGCGCAGGCTCTCGCGCGAGCAGATGACGATGTTGCGCCCTTCGGGCCGGTGCGTAAGTAGTCGCGCAAAGAATTCGCGGGCGGCGGCATTTCGTGCGATGTGCTCCGCATTTTCAAAAACGAACGTCGTGCCGGGGGAAACGGCCGTCTTCCATGCCTCGAGCGCCAAATTGACGCGTTCGGCGACGCTGGTACCACCATCGCCCAGCATCAATTCGCGCTGGGTGAGCGTCTGAGTCCGTGAAGGCGTCTCCAAAGCCAGCGCCGGCACCAGCCGCCGGGCGAGGTCCAGATCGTCCAAGATGCCGGCGGCATCACAAACCGCCGTGCCACGCCGTCCACTAATGAGCTGACGAGCCAGCGTGCTCTTTCCGAAGCCCGCGGGTGCAATAAGGGCGAGGATATGAGGCTCGACGCGCTCCAAACGTTCCAGCAAGGAAACTCGCCGGATCTCATGGAGCCCGCCGGAAGCGATGGCCATGTAAGGTAGTACGACGTTACCCCCTATTAAGACTTCCGTCGGCGGGCTAAGCGTGTAAGCGAAATGTAAGCAGTTTCATATGGTTCGTAAGACCCATGAAAATTGATCTAGATACACTGCTTCCATGCCTCCGCCGGGAACCGGCTTTCCGAGCGGGGCGCAGAGCCGTTTACAACGCTCATTTGGGGAGACCTGGGATGGCACTGGTACCGCAAGAAACCGCCGCGGCCCGCGTTTTGGTCGTCGGCAAAGACCCTATCATCACCCGCACACTCAGCAAGTTGCTGCAGCTGGACGAGCGGATCGACGTCTTGGGTGAAGCAGCCTCCATCGGCACTGCGCCGATTGCGGAGTTGCGCCCCGACCTCGTCATCGTCGACGAAGACGCCGATGGCATCGCCGGCTCGCCGGACCGGGATTACCAGGTGTGCGCGCTCGAAACGCTGCGAGACCTGACATTGAACGAGGTGCTGCAGTCCGTGCGGCAACTTGCGTTCCTTCCGCCGCTCGGCGACCAGCGCCATCTGCGCGCGATTCCTACTCCCTCGGAGCGCGACGCGTTGGCCTCGCTGTCCGAGCGGGAGCTGCAGGTCGTGGGTTTGGTGGCTGAAGGGCTCTCGAACAAGGAAATCAGCACCCGGCTCGCGCTCAGCGACAAGACCGTCAAGAACCATATCTCGCACATCCTTGCGAAGATGGGCCTGACCGCGCGCACCCAAGTCGCCGTGTACGCAATCCGCGCCGGCTTTGTTTAACGTCTAACATCGAAGGATTCTCCTAGGGTGCAGCAGCAAAATCGCCCGGTACCGTTCGCGGTGCCGGGCGATTTTGCAAACTCCAGACCGCCCACGTTTTACTCTACAACCTGCGGGGAATCGTCCCATAATGCGTGATGCTCGACCCAACTGGCCCAATGGGATCGGTTTATTGCTGATCCACGTCTGCGCGATCGGCGTATTCGTTCCCGTCTTCTTTTCGTGGTGGGCGGTGATCACCGCAGCCATCTTCGCGTACGCGACCGGTGCTTGGGGCATTACGCTCTGCTACCACCGCACGCTTGCACATCGAAGCGTGCGCTTACGCAAACCGGTGGAGTACGCGTTCGCGATTTTGGGCGCGCTCGCATTTCAGGGCGATCCGATTTCATGGGTTGCAACGCACCGCGTGCACCATGCCAACTCCGACCAGCAAGGCGATCCGCACAGCACTCGCCTAGGGTTCAGTTGGGCGCACGTTGCCTGGCTCTTCAAAGCAAACCCGAACATCCCGCGCACGCCCGACGAATTCCGCCGCTACTGCCCCGACCTCTGGAGCGAGCCCTTCTATCGCGTCCTTCATCGCATTCACGTGCCGATGCAGATCGCGCTCGCGGGTTTGCTTTTCGCTGTCGGCGGCTGGCCTTTCGTGATTTGGGCGATTTTCGGACGGCTCGTCTTCGCGTATCACTCCACGTGGCTGGTGAACAGCGCCACGCACATGTTCGGCTATCGCTCCTACAAAACCACGGATCGTTCGACGAATTCCTGGTGGGTCGCGCTGATTTCATTCGGCGAAGGCTGGCACAACAACCATCATGCGTTTCCGTACTCGGCGCGCCACGGCATGACGTGGTACGAGTTCGATTTGACGTGGCTGACGATCCGTTTGCTGAGGCTGCTTCGGCTGGCCGACAAGGTCCGAGTGCCCAGCCCAGCGCTTCGGGAACGCCTGCGCACGTAAGTTAATCCCACTAAACCGGGGCATAACGTCCACATGAAACGTGGACGAAGCAGGCGGGCGCTCATCGCGATTCTCGTGATCGCGGCGGTTATCGTAATCGTCTATGCGGCTCGCATTCCCATTGCGAAATTCGCGCTTGCAAAAGGTCTGGGCGGGGCCACAGGCACCAGCGTTTCCATCGGAACCCTCTCGGTGGGCGGCGGCCGCGGCGTGCTGACCGACGTGAACGTCAGCGCCCACGGCGAACGGCTGGCCCATCTGCCGCGCGTCGACGTCTCGTACAATCTGCACGATCTTCTGCCGGGCAGCCACAGCGCGCACCGCTACGGTTTGCACGCGATAACGGTCTACGAGCCGCGCATAACGGTCGTCCACAACCCCGACGGCACCTACAACTTGCCGAAGCTCCCCAAAGCCGGTCCGTCAAAGCCCGGCGGCACGCCGCTGAATTTCACGATGCGCGTCGTCAACGGATCCCTCGCGGTCATCGACGATACCCGGGTGGACCCCGCGGCGCGTCACCTCACGATCGCGGACGTCAACCTTGCTGCAGAAGTCAATAGCGCGGCGCGCACACACTATGTCGCGTCGATGGCGTACGACGACGGCAGCGCGCGCTACCCTATCAACGGCCACGGCACCATCGACAACACGGTGGGTTTCAACTACCAGCGGTGGACGGCCGCGCACATACCGCTTCCGCAGCTCATCAACTACGCTCTCAACAATGCGCAGCTTCGCATGCGGGCCGGCTACTTGGACAATCTCGACGCACGTTACTACGGAAAGATTGCCGCCAGCGCGTATCTGCGCGGCGGACGCGTGAGCATGCAAGGCGTGAGCGCGCCGATTGAAGACGTGCACGGCCCGCTCGACGTCACGAGCGCCGGCCTTACGACGCCGCACATCGACGCAACCATCGCCGGCGCGCCGATCCGTCTTTCCGGCGCCATCTACGATCTCTCGCATCCGAACTTCCGCATGGTGGTTCGTGCAAACGGCGACGTCGCTCGCCTCGAGAAGCTCACGACGGCGGCGGCGCGCTTGCCGCTGCGCGGACACATCGACTTGGCGATGCTCGTCGAAGGCTCGGTGCGCGCGCCGCTTGCGCTCATTCTCACACACGCTGCGGAAATCGATTACCGCGCGATGCCGCTGCGTAATCCGAACGGCATGCTGGCCTTCGACGGCAAAACCGCCTCGATTCTGAACTTCGGCTTGCAGTACGGCCGTTTCACACTCGGTGCGCGCGGGCGCATGGCGCTCGTGAAGGAACCGAATGCTATCGAAGCCGTCGCGAATCTGAAAGGCCCGTCCGACGAGCTGCCGTATGCGCCGGCGATCGTTCCCGGCATGTTGCTTGACGGCACGATTCTCGCGACCGCCGATGATTTGAAACACATCGACACGCACGGCGTGCTCGAAGGCACCGGTCCGTCGGGGGATCTCGCCGGCACGTTCGCAGTCGCCAGCAGCGGTGTCGGCAGCGTCAGACTGCACGCCCCGTCGCTCGATGCAAAGATCGCTCTCGACCATCCGCATGACACGATGGACGCGCTCGTGCGGGCGCGCGACCTGGCAATTCATCCCGCAGCCGCTGCCGTGCTGCCCGGGCTGAACGTCAAGCCGCTGCCGCCGCTCACCGGAACGGTGAACGGGAACATCTTCGCTTCTCGCCAAGGCGACGCGCTTGGGCTGCTCGGCAGCGTTTCAATTGCGGATGCGCGCTACGGCAAAATCGACATTTCACGTGCCGACGCGCGCTTCGGCGGAACTCCGGGGAACGTGCGCGTCGCTTCGCTCGACGCCGGCGGGAACTTCGGCAGTGTGCACACGCGCGGCAGCATTACTGGTACCGATCATGTCGCGCTCGAAGGTCTCTATACCGGATCGCTCGCGCAAATATCGAGCATCGCCGGCAATCTTCCCGCGCACGGCGTCGTGAACGCACCGATCGCGCTCGTCTACGACGGCGGCCGCGCGGTAGCGCAAGTTCACAACGCGCACTTCATCAACGCCGACGTCCGCGGCATCCCGATCGAAGGCTTGAGCGCGACGATCGGTATGCGACAATCGAGCATCGACGTGTACGCGGCGCATGCTCGTGTTGCACGCAGCGGCGACGCAGTTGCCTCGGGCAACATCGGCAGCAGCAGCGGTCAACTCGCTTTTTCACTCTCGCAATTTCCGATTGAGGGCGGCTACGCAAACGCCGCTGCGACCGCACGCGGCTCCTTGCATTCGCCCGATGCGAGCGGCGCCGTGCTGCTCACCGGCGCGCGTTATCGCAATTATCCCATCGCCGGTGCATCCACCATCGCATACAACGGCGGCGTGGCCAGCGTCAGTGACGCGATGATCGACGCCGGACCCGCACTCGTTGCCGCCGACGGCACCGTCTGGCCGCATTACGATCTGAATGCGAGCGCGAGCGGTCTTGTTTCCTACGCGCCGTTCCAAGGCAGCGTCGATGCAAACGTGCACGTCACCGGTACGGGTAGGTCTCCGGACATCACCGGTACGCTGGACGCGCCGGAAGGCAACCTGCACGGACTTGCGTTCCGCAGCTTGCACGCGAACATCGCGGGAACGCCCAGCGATATGCGCGTGAACAACGGTTCCGTCCAGGTGGGATCGACCGCACTCGCATTCAACGCTGCGATCGCCCCCGGATCGATGCAAGCGACGATCGATGCGCCGCACACCGACCTTGCGGACTTCAACGACTACTTCGATACCGGCGACACACTCGGCGGGAGCGGGAGCCTTGCGCTGAGTGTCGCGATGACGCCCTTCACACTCGCGAGCAGCGGCAACGTCAATCTGCAAGGCGTGCGCTTTCGCCGCTTCGATATCGGACGCACCGTCGCCGATTGGAACACCAGCGGACGCAGCACTTCGGTCGTAGCATACGTCGACAGCGCGCACGGCACCGCGCATATCAAGGGCACGGTCGAGCCGAAGGCCGAAGCCATGAATTTGAACGCGAGCGTGCGCAATCTGGATCTCGGTTCGTGGCTGCCGCTCTTCGGCTACACGACGCCGGTAGCGGGCTACATCGACGCCGATGCGACGCTGCGCGGCCACTACCCCGACGTAGCGATGAACGCGAATGCGAATATGCGCGACGGTGTCTTCGGAAAAGTCCACGTCCAGCGCGCGCAGATCGCGGCCACGGCAAACAACGGGCGCGGGCGCATCACGCAAGCCGTCGTTCAAATCCCGTATTTCGTCGCGGAGGGTTCGGGCACGTTCGGATTGCACCGCAGCGATCCCCTCGACCTCACCGTGCGCGGCACCAGCACGGACGTCGGTAAACTCGTGGAAACTGTGAGCGGCAAACCGAACGCAATCGCCGGCGTGCTCGATACGACGATGCGCGTGAACGGAACGGCGAGCGCACCCAACGTCGACGACAATCTCACCCTCGCGCAGTTGAAATATGCAAAACTCGTCGTGCCGAAGGTCGAAGCGGCCATCAACGTCACGCGGCAGCGCGTCGCGCTGACGCGCGGGGTCGTTACGCTGCACAAGGGCACCGTCACCGCGACCGGCGAGGCGCCGCTGCACACACCTAAGGGCGCCGTCGACCCAATCGCGCTGACGATTGCCGCAAACGCGGTCGATCTCGCTGATTTCACCGCGTTGATGCCGGAAGGTTCGAAAGTTGCCGGCTTGCTCAACGGAACCATGCACGTGGCGGGCAGCATGAAAGCGCCGGCGCTCGGCGGCGGGTTCGCCCTGCAAAAGGGCTACTACGTCGGGCCGATGGACCAAAACCCAATCAGCAACCTGAACGGTCAGATTGCGTTCAACGGCACGCAAGTGGCGCTGAACAACGTGCACGCGAACGTCGGCGGCGGAACGTTCGCAATGAATGCGACGGCGTCGGCTCCCTCGCTGCGTGACATGCGCGCAGCCACATTTGACTCCAACATCGTCGCGAACAACGCGCAAGTAAACAATCCAACGTACTTCCGCGGCAAATTCAACGCGAACATTCACGCGTACCGAACGGCCGGAGGTCTGCCGACGATCGCCGGAACGGTCGACGTACCTAGCGCGCGCGTTCCGCTCACAGCGTTCTGGAACCCGCACGCGCCGAAGACGCAGAAGCAGTCGCCGCTGAACCTCGCGTTCAACATGACGGCAACGGCCGGCCACGACGTGCGCGTTCAGAGTCCGAACGTCGACCTCGGCGTGGAAGGCGACGTCAATGTCAGCGGAACGCTCAAATCTCCGGCGCTGAAAGGACGCGTCGCATCAACGGGTGGAACCGTGAATTTTTTGCGGCAGTTCAATATCCGGCGCGCCATCGCGTCATTCAGTCCTACGCAGGGATTCTGGCCGTACGTCGACGCTATCGCCGACACGCAAGTCAGCAATCCGCTCACGTACATTCAACTGCAAGTGACCGGCCTCGCGCCGAACTCGATGCAACTGAATCTGCAAAGCGATCCGACGTATGACCGCACGCAGATTCTCGGCCTGCTCGCGGGCTTGCAGAGTCTTGGCGCCGTGAACGGCGTCGCAGCGACCAACGCCACCGGGGGCTTTACAGTGGGCGGAGCCGTGCAGAACATGGCGCTCGGTCAGCTCAACTCGTTCTTCACCCGCAGCATCCTCGAACCGCTCAACGTGGGTCTTGGTCAAGCGCTCGGCTTGCAGAACCTGCAGCTCAGCGATGACTTTACCAGCGGCTTCGGCATAAGCGCGGCCAAGGCATTCGGCAAACACATCACCGCGCAATTCGCGCAAAACCTCGGTACGCCGAAGCAATCGTCGCTGAGCATTCAGGCACATCACGGTGAGTCGACTGCGTTCGACCTGATGTTCTACAGCGTGCAGGATCCGCCGCTCACCGGCTTCCTGACGCAGAACAACAACCCGTTCAACTTCAATTCACTCGGCAACGACTCCACGCTGATGGGCTTGTCGGGTACGAACGGCGTTTCACTCACCTATCAGCACAGGTTCCACTGATGCAAATGCGTGCTGCAATCGCTCTCGTGCTCTTCTTGGCCGGCTGCGCGGCGCAAGCTGCGTCTACCGGACCTTCGCTCGACCTGAACGCGCTGGTGCGCGTCCATCCGCTTTACGGCGCGCTCGCGCAATACGACCGGCAAATCTCGGTGCTGCGCGCAACGCTGCACGTTCGCGAGTTCGCTCAGAAGGACGCGGCGTTCGCCAACGCACAGCAAGCCGTGCGTGCGAATCTCGACGCGGCAGCTGCCCGTTCGCGCCACATTGCCGCCATGCCGTCGCCAAACGCAAGTACGTTGAACGCCTCTGCGACCATCCAAGCGCCGAGCGAGGGCACCGTCCGCGGCGACGTGCAGCGCGCGTACCAAGCGCAAGCGGCGGAGCTGCGTTCGAGAGCTCGGCAAGACCTCGCACACTACCGTACCGCGCTCCTCACGCAGCAGAATGCGGCGTTCGCGAATTACGTTCGCGGCGTACAGGCACGCGTAAGACAAGCTTACGATTCGCGAGCGCAGGAACTGTACGAGAAAACCTCAACGCTCGCGCTCGACTTGGCGAAGGCTGACGCCAATAAGCGCCTGCCGCTGCGCACCAAACTGCAAACGCTTCACTTGGATCCCGCGCGAAGCGCGCGCATTCATGCCCAGCTCGCCGCGATTCAAGCGCACGAAGACGCGATTGTCAATGCGCAGCGCCGAAAAGATCGCGAAACGCTTGCAGCATTTCTGCCGCCGCTCGAGCAGCGAGCCGCTTCCGACGTCGCACGTACGCGCGTCGACTTGCAGAACCGCACGGCCGCGAACCTCGCGGCCCGTCAGCGCGTGTACGACGCGCAAATGGCGAGTTCGTCGCGCCTGCGCTTCGGCGCGTCCGCACCGCCGCCGAGCGCTCCCGCGACCAGCATGCGCGCGCAGCTCGATACGCTGCTGAGCACGAGGCCCGCGGATCCTGCTGCGTTTACGCAGGCCGGCGCGGACCTGAGCAAACACTTCACAACGCTTCGCGAGAACGACACGGCGGCAACGCGCAGCACGCTGAACGAGATTGCGACGCTGCAAACGGACCGCGAGCAACTCTACGACGAGATCGTTTCGCAAATCAACCGCGACGCGGACCGCGTGCAGCGCGAGCATCCGGGAGCGAACGTCACGCAGGCCGTCCGAGCCGACCTAGCAGCCCTCTCGCATTAGAATCGACCGATTCGTCCAACTCGCCGACCGCCCAGGGCAACTCGCGTGCTGGGCTGCGCGGGTATTTCATTCATGATGTCACCGGATCGCATTGCCTTCGCCCTTTGGAGCACAAGCAACAACCAGTCGGCCAGCTAACGGCTCGGGCGCCGGGTTGCTATCGCGGCGCCGTGAGCTGGACGATGGCGAGCGCCCAACCGCCGGAGGTTCGAGTACGAACCAAGTAGCCGTCGGCCATCCGATCGTAGACTTGATAACCAGCGTTAATTGCGTCGCGCAGATTTCTAAACACCTTAAGTCCGTTCATGACTTTGTCCTCGTCTTACTTTCTCATTTGTACGTCTATAAGACGAAGACGAGATACGAAAATCGACATGGCGCGAGAAACTTGTCGCATTCTGCGGGGCCGCTCCGTCATAGTGACGTAGCCCTTCTATGCAGAACCACAGTGAAAGGTACTTTGGACAATGACCACCGACTCTTTCGATTATTATTCCGTCGCTCCGGAGGCGCTTCGCCCGCTTCAACAGGCGGGAAAGCTCGCGCACGGCTCGGGCCTCGAGCCGAAACTGCTGACGCTCGTTCAGCTGCGCGCCTCACAAATCAACGGTTGCGCGTTCTGCCTTGTGCTCCATTCGATGGAAGCCGAGGCAGCGAGCGAAGACGGTAAGCGAATCTCGGGCGTCGCCGGTTGGCGCGACGCGCATTGGTACAGTGATCGCGAGCGGGCAGCGCTCGAATGGACCGAAGCGTTGACGCTAATCGCCGATCATCGTCCGTCAGACGAGCTGCTCGCGAAAATGCGCGCACATTTCAACGACCGTGAACTGGTTTTTCTAACGCTGGCGATCACCGTGATCAACAGTTTCAATCGTTTCAACGTCGCGTTCAGGTCTCCGGCTGAAGCCGCGGAGCCGCTTTTCAAACAACTGTATTCGCTCGCGGGTTCAGCCACGTAAACGTGCGTTGGAACACAAGCACTGAGGCAATGAGCAGCACGATTGACACGACGAGCGTACGCAACCCGCCCGCGACTCCAAACGCGTGCGCGCGCACCGTCGTCGCGTGCATTTGGCCGTGACCTTGCCACATGAATCCATGCATGCCGGGGCCGGGACCCGGCCCCGGCATGCGGCTGACCAGTATGTGCGGCGCCGGATGCGCGATGCCGAAGGCGCCGTTTACGATGCCGGCGATGCTGTGAAAGAAAATGAAGACGGTGAGAAGGCAGACCAAGTAGCCGAAGATCTCCGCCACGACGGAACGTTGCATTATCGTCCTCCTATGGAACCATCGCCATCGTACTAAAGAAAGTTTGGAGCAGGCTTGGAGGGGACGGAGTTTTAGGGCGCCGCGATGTCGGCGAGTGCGCGTCGTGCGACGGTCCGAAAGCGTTTTACGCCGTCATAAGCGCGTGCCACGAGCATCGCTCCCTCGAGCGTGCCCAGGAGCAAGTGCGCGCGTTCCTTCGGTGTTCCATGAAACGCCAGCGTTCCGTCGCGCCGGCCGGCGTCGAGCACCCGCGAAAGCCAACGTTCGTTTGCATCGAAGAAGGCCTTCAGGTCGGTTTGCATCGTCTCGGGAAGCGTCGAATATTCAGCGGCGAACATGCCGCATAAGCACATGCGGTCGTCGACGAGAACGTTGCAGTACAAGTCCGCGTAGCGACGCAGCCGCCGGCGAGCGTCGGGCGATTCTCGAACGATCGCGTGAAGTGCTGCGTCAAAGCTTTGGCGATAACGCGCTATGAGTGCTTGGCCGAGATCCGCCTTCGACGGAAAATGATAATGCAGGCTCGCTTTCGTGATCGAGAGCCGCTCTGCAATATCGCCGTAGCTGAAGCCGTTGAACCCACGGCGCTGCGCGAGTTCCTCCGCGACGCCCAGAATCCGGCTCGAACTTTCTGACTCGCTTGCCACTTGATATTCTATCTACTAGTAGGTAGAATATCATGCACGCGGGTGAGGTTCAAGCTCCCTGAGCTCCTCGAAAGGAGACCCCTATGCCTAACGTGCAGCAACGGACGGAGCACAAAACCTTCGAAACAGCGGATGAGGTTCGCGAATTTCCAAACGGCCGAGCAGAGCTCGTCGACATCGGCGATGCCAAGATCGGCCGCTTGATTTTGCAGCCTGGATGGCGGTGGTCGAACGACGTCAAACCTATCGCCGGCACGGCGAGCTGTGAGGCGCCGCACTTCCAGTATCACGTTTCGGGAAGGCTGAGTATTCGCATGGACGACGGCACCGAATTCATCGCCGGTCCTGGCGACGTGACGTCGCTTCCGCAGGGACACGACGCTTGGGTCGTCGGTGATGAACCGGTTGTCGTCGTCGATTGGTTCGGAGCCAGCAACTACGCGAAGTCGACGTAGCTCTATTGGCCGTTGAACGAGGTACCGTTGGGCACGTTCGGCTGCGCCTGAAACTTCACCATCGCGTCCTCATCGGGGTTCCTGCAACCCGCGTTGCCGTTGTACGCCGTAACGAGTGCGCGCAGCGAAGGCGGTAAAGATTGGGCGGTCGATGGTGCGGGTGCGGCGGCGGCCGACATCGCCTGCAGCGCAAGCGTCATAGCGGCAAAAACGATCACGGTTCATCAGCCGTTCGATGCGGCCGACCAGCGCGTGACGCGAACCGATAGCGCTGGGTGTAGCAAGCGGTGCGTGCTCTTGCGCGACGGCCATACCGCGCCAAGCACATCGCGTACGGTTGTTCGTCTCCGGTGGCACGCACGGCCAAGTCGTCACATGCGGCTTCTCGCGCGTTGGTCACCTGGCGCCCGATGAACCATGCGATAAGCGAAGCAGTTCGAGTATTATTTGCTTGCCTTCCGCTTGCGTGTGAGCGCGCGCTGAATTTGCACGACGTCATGGTCGCTCAGCGGCGTCTCATCGAGTAATGTGACGGCAAGGGCGCCGGGCGAGTTCCCGAAAAAGCGATCCAGCAGATGGTGCACCGCGGATTTGGCCGCATCGTTCCGTTCGATAGCGGGCGCGTAAACGTAGGCGCGTCCCTCTTCTACGTGCGTGATGTAGCCTTTTTGCTCGAGGGTGCGCATGGTCGTCAAAACGGTGCTGTACGCCAGCGGCGGGGGCGGCAGCTGTTCGACGACGTCCGCGACCGTCGCCCGTTTACGTCTCCACAGCACTTCCATGAGGCGCAACTCGTGATCCGTAAGGATCGGCGACTTTTTACGAGGCATTCAACCTCCCGCTCGCGCGACTATTAGTTTCCTAATAGGAGTTTACGGTATCGAGGTGGAGCATGTCAATGAGTATTCTAATAGCATCCGTGACGCTCGTGGCGAACATCTGCGTGATGGCAGTCTCGCCCGCAAAGATGGTCTATCCCGCGAAAGGAGCGACGAACGTACCCGATGGCGGCTTCACGTTGCTGCTTAGCCATTCAGAATCACCGGTATCGCTTGCGATTGCCGGCGTGACCGCCGTTCCAACGCTGCAGGAAGCGACGGCTCCCAGCCCGCTTCGGTCCGATTCCACGTCGGCTGCGTCTAAAGCCGGGTACGTCGTACCGAAATTACAGCCGAAAACGACGTATCAAGTGATTGTGCCGCTTCCCGCTTCAGGCTGCTACGATCCGAATCATCCGCCGGCGCCGCAAATGACCACCCTCGGAACGTTCACGACGCAGTAGCTGCACGCACGACGCGCATTCCGGCCACGAGCACGAGCACGCCGGAGATCGCTACGAGAATCGCTGCGAGCAGATGCAGCGGATGATCGCCCGCGATGCCGCCGCCGAACGTGATCGCGATAATGCTCGAGGCAATCATCGCGCCGATATATCCGGCCGTGCGCAACAGACCCGATGCCACACCCATCTGCGCCGGATGAGCATGCAGCGCAAGCGTCGCCTGTTCCGACACCGGGTTCATGCCGTTGGGAATACCGAATACGGCACTCACGGCGAGTATGGCATACGCCGTCGATTGCGCATGCAACAGGAACAGCATGACCGAACCGCCGAGCGCACCTGCGCAACCAATTAGCAGCGCCATGCGCGGCTTCCAACGCGAGCCCACCATCGCACACGCGATCGCGACGAGCGAGGTCGGCAGCATCAGAAGCCCGGCTTGCGCGGGAGTTGCGTGATGCGCGTCTTCGAGCCACTGCGGAAAACCGTAGAACACCGAGTAGAACACGGTGTAGATGCCCACGAACCGCGCATAGATCGCAACCAGCCGTAGATTTGCCGCAAGCATGCGCACGTCGATGAACGGTGCGCGGCTGTGTTGTTCGATGATGTACCATAGCACAAAACACGCAGCGGATGCCGCAATGACGTATGGTGAAACCGAGCGGGGATGCAGCAGAACGACCAGCAGCAGCGTGAGCGCTGCAGCGAACGCCGCAATGCCCGCGAAATCGATTTCGCGCAGAGAATCGCGCACGTTTCCGCGCGGCGTCGTTGCGCGCGGCAGCCAAAACGCACCGAGAATGCCGGCGCAAAGCGCCACCGGGACGACCGCGATGATCGTCGTGCGCCATCCGCCGTAGAGCACCAGTAACCCGCCCAGCGTGGGACCGACGACAATGCTCACTTGACCGGCGATTGTCACCGCGCTCAAGGCGCTCGGACGTAAGCGCCCGGCTCGATCCGCCGCAAAGCGGCGCAGCAAAATCATCGCAGCCGGATAAGCAGCCGACGTTCCCAGCCCTAACACGACGCGCCAAGCAATCAGCGCGTTCAATGTCGGCGAAAGCGACCCGCCGATTCCCGCCAGCGTCGTCAGCACAAGACCCGCGTAAAAAATCGGAATGGCACCGTAAATGTCCGCAAGCCGTCCCATCAGCGGCTGGCCGATGGACGTCGCAAGATATAAAGCCGCAATTAGCCATGCGGTTTGGGCCGCCGTTGCATGAAACGCGTCGCCGATCGGCACCAATGCCGTCGCAATAATTGACGAATTTATCGGATTGAGCGTTAACCCGAGCAGCAGCGGAACCAGGTTACGCGACGTCAGCGTTTTTGGGTTCACGTTCAAGACCAGGGATTTATAACGTCTATCCCCATTTGCTCGAAGTCACTTTCATTGCGCGTCACGACACCCAGGTTATAGTGCGCTGCGGTCGCAGCGATCATGGCGTCGATAACCGGAAGCGGCGTTCCGCGCTTGCGCGCGTCGGCTCGCAAACGCCCCCACCGTTCGGCAACGTCACCGTTAAACGAAAGAATACGGCCGTTGAATTCCGCCAAAACGTCCGCGCGGAGCCAGCGTTCGAGGGCACTCCGCCGCTTATGATTTGTGAGAACCGAGATTCCGTACCGCAGCTCGCCGATCGATATTGCGCTTAGATAGACGATCGAAGAATCGACACGAGCAAGCCAGCTCACCAAGCCCAAGTTCGGCGACTGCTTCGTGAATTCAAAAACGGCACATGTGTCGACGAGGAATCCTTTCACAACGTCGTTTCGCGCCCGAAATCTCGGTCGCGCTCGAGCTCTATGCCGCTGCCGCGCAATGCGGAAAACAAATCTACCAAATTGCGCCGTGGAGCCGCCGTTTCTCTATACTGCGCCTCTGAGATAACGACGACGGATTCCCGCCCTCCGCGCACGATGCGCTGCGGGCGGCCCTCAAGCGCGCGCTGCATGAGGCTGCTGAGTTTCGCCTTCGCGTCGGTGAACTTCCACGATTCCAAATCGAGGCGTTCGAGCCGTTCTGACCTCATCTGGTCTGTAATGTAGTCAGACATGACCATATCATAGCATGCGGCGAGCGACGCTGCAACCGAGCGGCTTTCGCAAAACGAGCGGCGGCACCGTAACGCTCGGAAGCGACGATGCCGCCGGATTGTACAACACAGCCAACGCGCGATTACGCGCCGCTTAGAACTCAGTATTCACAGGTACCCGTGGCGTTGCTCCACAGCGGCTGCACGGGAAAGTTCTTACCGTCGAACTCTTGATTCGCCGCAAACTGCTGGCATTTGTCGCCGATCTCTTCGCCGTACTTGTCGAGCCAAGCCGTGCCGTACGGGTCGGTCATGCTCTCGGCAACCTCGTGAATCACGGTTTCCGTGACGCCGTCCAACACGCCGATCGGTCCGGGATTCACCGAATACGAGCCGCATCCCGCGCCGAAATCCGGCTGATACGGCAGATTCGTGTACGTAGTGGTCGATGCACCGTCGAAATACCACGAGTGATACGCGCACGCCGCGTAGTTCACGTGCAGACCATGCGGCAATGCTACGATGATCAAATTATCTACGCCGGGCAAGCCGAAGCCGAAGTGCTCCTTGGCGACAACCGCTTCGTTGCGCACGTCTCTATCGCTCGGATGTGAGGACGGCAGCGGATCGGTGTCATCTTTCCAAATTGCAATCGACATGGCCGGATAGTTCGGCACGTAATACTTGCGGCCGCCGGCAATTTCGTAGTATTGCGTGACGACGTTCATCGCGGTCGACGCGCGAAAATGCGCCATGAAGTCGTTCAACCGCGGAATCTCGTTGTCCGGATCGCCGGTCGCGCCGAATCCCCAATACACCAGGCCAATGGCCGGGAACGTCATGACTTTGCCGCCGTTGTACAGCAAGTTGTTCGCCGGCTTTGCGACCTGCGTGCCGACGCCGGTACCGACCACAACGTGCGGCGTTTGCGCATGAGCGCCCGGGACGACGGCGCCGTTTTCGATCAGCGCGTGTCGATTCGTGGGCGCCAGATTGGAGGTCGTCTGTGCCGGCGGCGTTCCCCCGCCGCCGCTGCACGCCGCAAGCGCAATGCCGAAAACAGCGGCGGCCGGAGCCATCTTCACATATCGTTGCATAGCCGCTGCTATCGCATGCTCGCTGCGCTTCCTGCGCGCGCGGCGAAAAATAAGGCTTTTATCCTAGCTGGTTTTTGCACATAGGCTTACGTTGACCGTTTTTCGAGAGTAGTTGTCCGTTCGTCGAGCGCGCGGTCCGGCTAACGGTGCTAAGCTCCGGACATGCTCAACACAATGCAACAAGAGCAGCACAGTGCAATTCGGCGAGAATTCGATCGCCAAGCCCCCTCGTGGGTGTGTGCCGAAATCAGCGAACCGTTGCGGTGGGTCGTCGAGCAGCTTCCCCTCAAAAGCGGATTCGAGGTTCTCGACGTCGCGGCGGGCACCGGCCTCTTCGGCGGCGCGATCGCTCCGCACGTCCGAAACGTAACGGCCGTCGATATCAGCCCGAAGATGCTCGAACTCGGAAAGCGGCGCGCCGCCGAATTAGGAATTCACAATATCGCCTTTGTCGAGGGAACCGCCGAAGCGTTGCCGTTCGCGGACACGTCGTTCGATCTCGTCGTCACGCGCTACTCGCTGCACCACGTTCTGGATCCCATCGCCGTGCTGCGCGAAATGGCTCGCGTTGCGCGCTTCGGCGGGGCGGTCGTTGCGGTCGACATGCTCGCGGACGACGACTCTTCTGTCGCCGCCCGCCAGAACGAACTCGAGCGGACCGTCGATTCAACGCACACGCGTATGTTGCCGCTGTGCGAACTGCTTGAAGACTTCGCCCATGCAGGCCTTCGCGTGGAAGCACAATCGTGCCGCGACGTAGCCGTCGACTTCGATCATTGGCAGCCGCATATCGATCGCGGCGATCGGGATAAGCTGGCTGTTCGCCGCGCGCTCATGGACGAGCTGTACGGCGGCGCTGTTACCGGATTTCGTCCGTTCATGGACGGAGAACCCTTACTCTTTTATCACACTTGGGGAGCGGTTTGCGCTCGAAAGGACCGCGCGTCGTGACCACCCTAGCGTGCCATCCGGCGCGACAAGCGTAATACGGCGTGAGGCGGGCGGCTGCGCCATCGTCGAAAATTGGACAGGCGGGGACCAAACCGGTATCAACGTCGATGCGTACAACGCCGAGGACAAACGCTGGCACCGCTTCTTCGTCGACAGCATCGGCAAGGTGCACGTCTTTGAAGGCATCGCGGAAGGCGCGTCGATCGTTTATGATGGAACGAGCACCGGCCCGAACGGTACGATTGAGATCAATCGGCTCGTGTTGCGAGGCGAAGGTCCGAACGGGATGACGCAACTCTGGCAGAAGTCGACCAACGGCAAGACGTGGAGAATCGCATTTCAAGGAACGTACGAGCGCGTAAGCCGCTGAGGAAAAGGGAAGTCGAGCGCGGCAAATCGTCGGCGCTTCGTTCGACTATCCGGCCGGCGTCACAATCGATCCGCATCGGCACACGACGCACCAATTAATTTACGCGGCGCGCGGAGTGATGAATGTGCAAACCGCGGATGGTGCGTGGGTGGTGCCGCCAAATCGCGCGCTATGGGTTCCTGCCGGCGGCGAACATTCGATTCGCACAATCGGTTCCGTGAGCATGCGCACGCTGTATGTGGGCACCGATCTGCGCCCCATGCCGCTCAAAACCTACGCGGTCGTCGCCGTGCCGCCGCTGCTTCGCGAATTGATCTTGCAGCTTATTGCGCTTCAGACCGGCGTTACGAACACGGACCGCGAATCGCGGCTCGCAGCGGTGATTTTCGATGAATTACGCGCGTTGAAATCGCAGCCGCTGCACGTGCCGCTGCCCGAAGAACCGCGTTTGCGTGCGGTGTGCGAAGCAATGGTGTCGGATCCCGGTTCGAGCCGCACGAGCGCGCAATGGGGCGCGCGCTTCGGCATGAGCGCAAAAACGCTGGAGCGGGATTTCGCGAAAAGCCTTCGCATGACGTTCGGACAGTGGCGCCAGCAAGTACGCCTGCTCGCATCGCTCGAGCGATTGGCGGCGGGCGAACCCGTGACGTCGGTCGCGCTCGATCTCGGCTACAAAAGCCCGAGTTCGTTCGCCGTGATGTTTCAAAAGGCACTCGGCAGCACTCCGAGCGCATATTTCCGATGATTTTGCCTACAGGTGACTTCCCTACACGGGTTCAGGCGGGTCCGGATAACCGGCAAACAAGTCCCGATGGCTCTCGCACGGACTCGGAATCCACGAATCTTCGGGAAAATTCCTAGCCTCAAATTCAACAGTTTCGTACGGCAGGAAGTTGTGGGCGACGCAATTGGACGGGCCAGTAAGCGAAGTCACGCGGAGAACGGCACGCTCTTTACCGCCGCCGCGGACTAGTGGTTTGGGAAACCGCCTTCGGTTCCCGCGCCCTGCGTTTCTGGCGTAGCGGAGGACCGCAACGCACGTGGAACCGTGATGCATGAGGGTGCGCGGCATACTATGCGATGCTTTGTCAGTGTTGGCGGTACTCCTAGGTGCGGCGGTTCCGAGCAGCCCTGCGCTCGACGTTCATATCCGCGTTGAACCCGATCACATCATCCTTGGCCAGCCGGCTTGGATTGTGGTTGACATTACAAACCGCTCTACGCAAGGCATTGTCGACGAGGGCGTGAGCTACTGCTTCGAGACACCGATGCACATCGACATACCCGAAGCCCAAAGGCGAGGTTCGAACTACGCCGCTTGCGCGCACGCTGCGGAGGATTGCCAAACGGAACTGCTCGACATCGCCCCCGGGCAAACGGTTACGCGCCGCTACACGCTCAAAGGAAATTTCGTACTATCGGCTGCCGGAAATTATGCAGTCGCCGTTCACGACGCTATTCGATACGGTAACGAGTCAACTACGGACCCGCCGCCGCTCGATCGATCACAAAGTGCAGCGATGAACGCGACGCTTACCGTGGCGCCCCCGGATGCGCAGAAGTTGCTGGACGTCGAAAAATCGCTGGCAGTGCGCGCGGTTTTTGTCGCGCCGAGGCCTTCGCTGCCGCCTCACGCGGATATTGAGACGCTGCGCCGCTTTGATGCCATTCAGCGTGTTGCCGATGCCGAGGCGATGAACGAACGTTACGCATTGGCCGACGGACTGGCAACGTATCCTGCCGCGGGCATGGAGCCGACTTTTACGGCTTGGCTAGATCGCCAGGATTCTTACGAGTTCGGTTTGCTTGCGCTCCGTCATCTGAACACGCCACAGGCACGCGCGATATTGGGGCGGCGCGCCGCGGGACTTTCAAATGATCTGCCGCCGACGGAGTATCAGGTCGAACGTTGGTTGGCCGTTGAATATCTTTCACAGATGGGCGACCAGGCGTACTTGCCGCTCCTGGAAAAACTCGTTCACGATCCCGTGCACGACGTGCAGCAGCAAGCAGTGCTCGGCATCGGATTACTCGGACGAAAAAAAGACCTGGACTTCCTCGTCCGGCTAGCGCGGGGGGCTAAAACGACGCAGGACCGCGCAGACGCCTTTCAAGCAATCGGCGAAACGGGATCGCTCGAAGCGGTGCCGCTGCTCATCGATCTATTCACACTGCCGAATGCGGAGCAGCCGGGTTCCTCAAACAACGCGTTATCCGAGATTACGCATCACCAAATTACCGATGCGTGGCATAGCACTCCCGCACACGCAAAGCAGCTGTGGCAGAGCTGGTGGACGCAGAATCACGCAACCGCGCAAGCCTATTCGCCCGAGATCTGCGAGTATTAGTGGTGGTGGTGATGCGGCGTCGGTGAGGGTGAAGGCGACGGCGTCGGCGTCGGCGTCGGCGTCGGCGTCGGCGTCGGCGTCGGGTCCGGCGTGGTGCTGGGCGGCGGCGAGCCGCCGGGGTTTTGCGTCGGCGGCGTCAGGGTGTAGTTGTTGATGGTCGTTCCGCCGCGGCAGCCGGCCAGCAGCACCGAAATGCTAATAAGGACGAACAAGGCCGCTCGCATGCCGCTATTCTAGGCGGCCGCCGTGCACCTCGCGAGGGCCGAATTTCTGCCAACTGCGGCCAAGCGGCCCAAGCACCGCCGCCAAGACCAGCGCGAAAGCTATAAGGAAGAGCCACACCGGGTACGCGCGTACGCTAAACGCCGTTTCGTACACGAAGGACAGCCAACCGAGCACGAACCCGGCGGCCAGAAGCAAGCCGCGTTCCCGCTGCACGCCGAGCACACCGATGAGCATGAGCGAGGCGGCGAACGCCATCGCAGCCCACACCGGCGCGACCCACGGCACCGGAATCAAAAACAACACGTCGGGATCGGTGAACGTCGGGAATCCGGACAGCTGCCACAGGCCGAGATAGTACACGATGTCCCACGCACCGAACGCAAAGCAAAACGCTTTCGCGCGCTGCTCCGCGGAATTTCCCGCGAGCCATGCAATCGCCGCGATGACGAAGAGCGTGCATGCTTCGCGCCCGACTTCCAAACCGTACGCTTGCGACGCGAACGCGGTGAGATGACGCAAATACACCACGATGATCGCTTCTTCTATTCCGAACGCGATCGCGAAGGCTCCCAATGCGATGTAATGTCTTCTCGTCATCGATCCCTTAACGCACTTCAACCGGCGAGAACGCCGCTCCGCCATCCAGCTGGGCTGGCAGGCTGGCGCAGCGTTGGTGCCGACGATACCCGCTCCGCGTATAATTTGGTGACCAAAGCTATAGGCGTATGTTGGTGTACATTCGCAATGGCTCAGTCTATTGAAACTGAAGAGCAGCCCACGACGCAGGCGGCGCCGCAAAGCCCCCTGCCGGCTCTTGCCCTGCCGAAGGGCGGCGGCGCGATTCGCGATATCGGCGAAAAATTCTCCGTAAACGCTGCAACCGGCACCGCCTCGTTCACAATCCCGTTTCCGCTCACACCCGGACGTACCGGTTTAACACCGGCGCTGAATCTTTCATACGATTCAGGCAGCGGAAATGGGACTTTCGGCTTCGGCTGGCGCCTTGACGCGCCGTCGATCACGCGCAAGACGGATAAGGGGCTCCCGCAATATCTCGACGCGGATGAGTCCGACATCTTCATCCTCGCCGGCGCGGAAGATCTTGCACCGGTACTGGACGGAACGGACAAACGCGTGCGGCAAGCGCGCACCGTGCACGGCATTCAATATGAAATCTCCTGGTACCGCCCGCGGATCGACGGACTTTTCGCGCGGATCGAACGATGGGTGAATCAAAGCACGGGCGCCGGCCATTGGCGCACGATTACGCGCGACAACGTCACCACGCTTTTCGGTCTCGACTCCGCAAGCTGCATCGCCGATCCCAATGACGGCACGAAAATCTTCTCGTACTTGGCGAGCCGCACGTTCGACGATCGCGGCAACGTCACCGTCTTCGACTATATCGCCGAAGACGATCGCGGCGTCGACGGCATTGCCGCGCACGAAGCGAACCGCACCAGCGCGACTCGCAGTGCAAATCGTTATTTGAAGAGCGTCCGTTACGGCAATACTCAGCCGTACTTCCCCGACTGGTCGAGCGAAGGTAGCGACACGCCGCTGCCCGCGGACTGGTACTTTCAAATCGTCCTCGACTACGGTGATCACAACGCGAGCGCGCCCGCGCCGACGCCCGATCTGCCGTGGCCGGTGCGGCCGGACCCATTCTCGCGATACCGCTCGGCGTTCGAAATTCGCACGTACCGGCGCTGCGCGCGTGCACTTTTCTTTCATAACTTTGCGGGCGAAACCGCTGTCGGCGCGGATTGCCTGGTACGCTCGCTCGATTTCCAATACTCGGATCAACTGAACCCGGCCGATCCTGCAAATCCGCTCTACACGTTTTTGGCGGGCGTCACTCAGAATGGCTACCGCCGCACCGACGGTACGTACACCGTGGCGTCGTTGCCGCCAATCGAGATGGATTACAGCGCAGTATCGCTGCACACCGACGTACTCACGATCGATTCAAACGGCGACGAGAACATGCCCGAGGGAATTGCCGGCCGTTATCGCTTCGTCGATCTCGACGGCGAAGGTCTGGCGGGCTTGCTCAGCGATGCCGACGGCGCTTGGGCATACAAGCGAAATCTAAGTGCGGCAAATCTCATGCAGCAGCTGGATGGCAGCGTTGCGGCACGCGCGCAATTCGATCCGGTCGAATCGATCGCGACAGTTCCGTCTCGCACAACGCTGGATTCCGTGCGGTTGATGGCGCTCGCGGCCGACGGACGCTTGGACCTCGTCGCCCTCGCCGAACCCGACGCCGGATATTTTGAGCGGACTGAAGAGCGCGATTGGGCATCGCTCGAGCGCTTTCAAACGCTCCCGCAAGTTGATTGGAACGACCGCAACATCACGTTCGTCGATCTCACCGGTGACGGTTTGGCGGATGTTCTGCTGACGGAAGACGGACTTTTCACGCTCTGGCCGTCGAACGGAGCCGCGGGTTTTTCGGCGCCTGCACAGGTTCGCACGCCGTCGGATGAAGCGCGCGGACCGAAGCTCGTGCTCAGCGACAACACCGGAACGATTTTCCTCGCCGATATGTCGGGCGACGGCCTGAGCGATCTCGTCCGCGTGCGAAACGGCGAGGTTGCGTATTGGCCGAATCTGGGTTACGGCCGTTTCGGATCGAAGGTCACGATGGATCGTTCGCCGCGCTTTTGCGATGAGGAGCGCTACGATCCCACGCGCGTACACCTGGCAGACATCGACGGAACGGGCACCTGCGACATCGTGTACGACGGTCCCGGCGGCGTAACGATCTCCTTCAACCAGAGCGGCAACGCGTGGGCGCAGCCGCAGACGATCGGCGTTTTTCCAAGCGCCGATCCGCTGAGCAAAGTGGATGTCGTCGACTTGCTCGGCACCGGTACGTCCGCGCTCGTTTGGTCCTCGCCGCTGCCGTTTGCGGTACCCTCGCCGCTGCGCTACGTCGACCTCATGGGCGGCGTCAAACCGCATCTGCTCGTCGCCGTGCGCAACAACCTCGGCATGGAAACTCGCGTGACGTACGCACCGTCCACGCGCTTCTACGTACAAGACGAGCTCGCCGAGCAATCGTGGATCACGCGTTTGCATTTCCCCGTGCAAGTCGTCGAACGCGTCGAAACGCTGGACTGGATCGGGCGCAGCCGGTTCGTTTCGCGCTATACGTATCACCACGGCTATTTCGACGGCGTCGAGCGCGAGTTTCGCGGCTTCGGGCGCGTCGATCAATTCGATACCGAAGAGCATCGCGACGACACCGCCTTTCCCGAAGGCGAGTCGAGGAACTGGGACAGCGCCTCATTCGTGCCGCCTGTACTAACGCGCAAGTGGTTTCACACCGGAGCGTTCGTCGAGGCCGGCATCGTTTCGGGCCAGTACGACGGCGAGTACTGGCCCGAAGCACTTCGTCCGGCGGATTCCGTCTTGCCGCAAAACTTGAGTCCGGATGATTTTCGCGAAGCGTACCGGGCCCTGAAAAATCAGCCGCTGCGCACCGAGGTGTACGCACAGGACGGATCGCCGAATGCGCTCGATCCCTACACCGTCGAGGAACACTCGTACACCGTCGTTTGCCTGCAGCCCAGCGGCCCAAACCAGCACGCGGTCTTTCACACGCATCCGCGTGAAACCCTTGCGTTCACGTACGAACGTTCGGCGACCGATCCAAGAGCAAAGCACGACGTCACGCTCGATTTCGACGCATTCGGCGACGATCTGCGCTCAGTCTCGATTGCGTATCCGCGCCGGCCCGGCTATGCAAATCCCGAACCTGGACTTCCGGCTACTTTTCAAAACATGCTCGCGTACGATCAGGCGCGTTTGTACGTTCTGGCAACGCAACAGTCATACACGAACGATCTCGCCGATCCGCAGACCTCGCCGGACGCCCACCGCACGCCGCTGATCGCGGAAGCGATGCAAGGCGAAATCATCGCCGATCCGCCGCCTACGCCTTCACAACCCTTTACCTTCGCGGACCTCGACACGCTGTGGCAAACCGTATGGAGCGGCGCGCATGACGTGGCGTACGAAAACATTCCTTCGAGTGACGTCGACGGGCAGGGCACGCTCGCTACGCCGACACGACGCATCACAAGCCGTTCGCGAACGCTCTATCGCAGCAACGACCTCGCATCGCTTTTGCCGCTCGGTACGCTCGAGTCCGGTGCGCGTTCGGGCGAAAGCTATCGGCTGTCGTTGACGCCATCGCTTGTCGGCGCTGTGCTCGGGTCGTCCATAACGAGTGCCGTGCTCACCGAAGGCGGCTACGTGCAACCCGGCGGCGATCCGAATTGGTGGATTCCGTCGGGTCGAGTCTATCTCTCCGCCGGCGATACCGACACACCCGCGCAAGAGCTTGCTGCCGCGGAACTGCACTTTTTTCTCGGGCGACGCTACGTCGATCAGTTCGGCGGGATCTCGCGACTCTCGTACGACTCGTACGATTTACTGGGCGTGACCGCGACCGATCCCGTCGGAAACACGACGACGGCAACCAACGACTACCGCGTGCTCAAGCCCTCGATGGCGACCGACCCCAACGGTAATCGCACGCAAGCCGCGTTCGATACGCTCGGTCTCGTCGCCGGTTCGGCGGTCATGGGGAAGACCACCGAAACGCTCGGGGATTCGCTGAGCGGCTTCGCGGCGGATCTCACGCAGTCGCAAATTCTCACCTATCTTTCGGACCCCGTCAGCAGCGGACAGGCTCTGCTCGGCAATGCTACGTGCCGTTACGTCAACGATGTGTTCGGTTACTACCGAACGCGCGCCAATCCGAGCCCTCAACCTTGCGCCGTCTGCTCGGTCGAACGTGAAACGCACGTCTCCGCTTTGAAGCAAAATCAGACCACGCAGATTCGTCACACGCTCGTGTACAATGACGGCTTCGGGCAAGCGATTCAGAAAAAGACACAGGCGCCGGGACAATGGATCGGATCGGCGTGGACGATTCTGAACAACAAAGGCAAACCGGTACGCACGTACGAGCCGTTCTTTACCTCGACGCCGGCCTTCGAGTTTTTCGCAACGAACGGCGTAAGCACGGTGAACTTTTACGATCCGCCTGGACGAGTGATAGCGAGGCTGCGCCCGGACAAGACCTGGGAGAAAACGGTCTTCGACGCATGGCGCCAAGAGCTCTGGGACGGCAACGACACCGTGCTCGCCGGCGATCCACGCACGGATGCCGACGTGGGCGATTACTTCACGCGGCTGCTCGGCAGTGCTTCAGGCGCGTTTACATCCTGGCACGACCTGCGGATCAGTGGAACCTACGGTACCGACGCGGCCGACAAACTTGCACAACAGGACGCAGCGAAAAAGACCGAGGCGCATGCGAACACACCGACGGTGCAGCATTTCGATTCCCTTGGACGCGCGTGTCTGGCCGTCACGGACAACGGCAGCGGCAATCGGTTTCCGCTGCGTACGGTGAGCGACATCGAAGGGCAGGCGCTCGCCGTTACCGACGCACTCGCGCATCGAGCGGTTGAATACTGCGTACGCGCGGCGCCTTCGCAGTACCGGCTCGGGTACGACATGGCCGGGTCGCTCTTGTTCAAGAACTTTGCCGATGCGGGCGCACGGCGGGCGCTCAAGAACATCGCCGGTAAACCGCTGCGCACGAGCGACGCGCGTGCGAATGCATTTCGCTATCTGTACGATGCGGGTCGCAGGCTCACGCACATCTACGCAAGCATCGGCGGAGCGCCGGAGATTCTCTCCGAGCGGTTGATCTACGGCGAAGGACAGGCACCCCTGAACCTGTGCACGCGCCTCTTCCGGCATTACGACGCTGGAGGTCTCTCAAGCAATGACGCGTACGACTTTAAAGGTAATCTGCTGCAATCGTCGCGCAACTTTTCCGTCGCTTATACGCAGTCCGTAGATTGGACGCCGATCGCAAACGTGAGCGGCGCGTCAGCGCTCGACGCGGCATCAACGACGCTATTGGACCAAACCGAGATCTTCACCGGCAGCGTTCTCTACGACGCCCTCAACCGGCCCATCCAAAGCACGCTGCCGCATAACGCCGCCATGAAGCCCGGTGTCATCCAGCCGCTCTACGACGAGGCAAGGCTCGTCAAGCAGATCGACGTCTGGACGCAGCAGGCAACTGCGCCGGGCGCGTTGCTGGACCCGGCGACGGCAAATCTGCACGCCCTCACCGCGATGTCGTACAACGCGCGATCGCAGCGCATCCAGGCGAGCTACGGAAATCAAACGGTCACTGCGTACGCGTACGATTCGCAAACGTTCCGCCTCACTAACCTTACCACGACGAGGCCGGCTTCGTTCGCCGCCAACGCCCGGACGGTCCAAGACCTCTCGTACGCATACGATCCCGTCGGCAACGTCACGCGCATTCGCGATGACGCCGACACGGCGAATGTCGTCTTCTTCAAGAACCAACGCGTCGATCCGACCGCCGACTTCACGTACGACGCGACCTACCGTATCGTGCAGGCCAAGGGCCGCGAACACCTTGGGCAAACCGGTGGCGCTTTGACCTCTCCGGTGGAAGTGACGAACGACGATTCGCTGCGCATGATGCAGCCGCAGCCCGGCGACGGAAACGCGATGGGCACGTACACCGAGTCGTATATGTACGATCCGGTCGGCAACCTGCTCGAGATGCTGCACCAGGTTTCGTCAGGCGCGTGGACCCGGCAATATGCGTACAACGAGCTTTCACAGATCGACGCGAGCGAAACGTGCAGCCGCCTTTCGGGCGCGGGTTATGCGTACGATGCCGACGGAAACAGTGCTTCCATGCCGCACCTTTCGTCGATCGCCTGGGACGAGCACGATCGCCTGCAATCGACCGCGCGTCAGAAAGTCAACAGCGGCGTTTCGGAAACGACGTATTACAGTTACGATGCCGCAGGGGATCGCGTGCGCAAGGTGACCGCAAGCGCAGCGAAATCTCAGCAAACCGCACCGCGCAAATCCGAGCGCCTCTATCTCGGCACTATCGAAATTTACCGCGAGTACGCGGCCGATGGTACAACCGTTACGCTGCAGCGCGAGACCCTGCATGCCGGCGACAAAACGCACCGTCTGGTCCTGGTCGAGACGCGCACGGCAGGCACCGACCCGGCGCCGGCGTCGCTGGTGCGTTATCAGTACGGCAATCAGCTCGACTCCGCGATGCTCGAACTCGACGAATTCGCCAACGTCATCACGTACGAGGAGTACTTCCCGTTCGGATCGACCTCCTATCAAGCCGTGCGCAGTCAAACGGATGCGCCAAAGCGCTATCGTTATGCGGCCAAGGAACGCGACTCGGAAAACGATCTCTACTACAACAACGCTCGTTATTACGCGCCTTGGCTCGGCCGCTGGATTAGTTGCGATCCCGCCGGAATCGCCGACGGAACCGCGCTTTACACGTACGTTCGCGACAATCCGGTACGTATGACGGATCCAAACGGAATGCAAGGCACCGACAAGACCGAGACTAAGCCCAAAGATGCAAAAGATACGTCAACGAAAGGCACTACGGACGCGGCGACGGAGACCTCACCGCAAAAGGAGTGGGAGAAACAGGAGAAGTCTGCGCGCCACGACATCCATCTGGACTTGGAGCGCGTCTTTGACCTCCAGGATATTCGCGTGAGGGGAACCCGCGAAAGACTGCGCCGGCATCTTTTAAAGCTTTCCAACTTCGTACTCGATTACGATCTACACAAGTGGAAACGGATCCATGACAACCCTCCGCCCGACGAAGACGACGACAAAAAGTACCTAACGCTCGACATACAAGATCTGGCTACCGTTAACACCTTCAACAAGCCCGGCGGCGGCTACGGAACGTTCTGGTCCAACGACTTTGCAGTAAACGTCGTCCTGAAAAATTTTGACCTATACAAGCACGACTTCGGCAACAGCGAGCTTAGCCTTGGGCTACACGAACCGCAGGCCGGCGGCGGCGCTTCACTGCAATTCGATAATCCGGACGACAAAAAAGCGGGATTTACGGGAGCGGCTCGGTCGCACAATCAGTTATCCGCCGGTGGCGACATCATCAACTATACGATCAAACGGCACGACCTTTCGAAGAAAGAGCATGACTTCATCGAGCTCAAGCTCACGGGGACGTTGCAGTACGATGTCACTACGGGTCAAGGGCAGGCGCAGCTGTCGGTGGGCGGCGAGTTGCACCTTGACGACAACTGGTCCGTTGTCGTTCAAGGCCAACAGCCCTGGAACATGGCCGGTCCGGATCCCAGCAAATGGCCGGAAGGAGCTCCGACCTTTTCAATCGGTGTGACCTTGCACACAAAAAAGCCTAAGTAGAGGAATTGCGCTATGCAAAGCGATCAGGCAACGAGCACCGCTATAAACGACACAATCCTCACCTATTCCGTCAGCGGAACCGTCACGAGTGAAACGAGTGCCGGCGTCGGCGGCCTGAGCGTGCAGATCGTCGACAAAAACGCCGGCGCCGACGTCCAACTCGCCGTCACCACGACGAATGCGGCGGGTTATTATAGCGTCACGTTTCCCGTCGCTCTCTCGTCGCTCGAGAAACGAACCAAGACGCAGGCCGATCTTCAGGCGCGCGCGCTGACCGGCACGACGTTTCTTGCCGCGTCGAGCGTCAGTTACAACGCTCCCCTGCAAGTTGTGCTCAACGTCGACATTCCGGCGGGAACGACGGGCTTGCCTACCGAGTATGAGGCCCTCACGCAAACGCTTCAGGCACATTTTTCGGGCAGACTCGGCACGCTTCAGGAAAACGCGGACCGAAGCGACATTACGTTCCTCGCCAACAAGACGGGCTGGGATGCGCGCATCGTCGCGCTTGCCGCATTGGCCGATCAATTCAGCTCCGCAACGGTCGCCGCGACGCATCCGGACGCCGCGGTCGCGAATCGGATCGATCCGGAGTTTTATTACGCCCTATTCCGCGCCGGGTTGCCGGCAAATGCAAGCACACTCTACCGCGTCGACTCCGGCACCGTCGGCGCCATTTGGACGCGCGCCATCGCGCAAAACGTCATTCCTGCGGCCTTGTCGACGACGATTCCGTCAGCCCTCGACAGCTTCGAGAATCTCGGCGCTGCAAACATTCTCGACGTGATTCCCGTGACGAACGGCTCGAGCATGCGGCAGATTTTGGAGATCACGTTCGGCGCGAACACCGAACAGGCGCAGCAATTCGCCACGCTCTACACCCAACATCAAAACGACATGACCGGCTTCTGGGCTGCTGCGACGAAAACGTTCGGCGCCGGCATTGCAGCCAAGCTTCAACTCGACGGTCAACTGGCGTTTCTGACGCTCAACAATGCCCCGCTCATCGCGAAACTGCATCAAGCGGAAGGCGCGAAGCCGCTCACTTCGCTGCTGGATCTCGTGCGCCGCGGCTACTATGACAGCACAAAGTGGGACAGACTCATGCCCGGCGTGCCTTCGGAATACATCACCGCGCAGTTGCGCCTGAGCTTCCCGACGGCCGTGGTCGCCGAGATGGTCAACGCCGGCACCGTTCCGTTGACCTCGGATGCTGCGGTGCGCTCCGGCGTCTACGCGTTCTTTACGGCGAACCAAGGCAAGTACGAACTCGGCGTGCAGCCGCTCGACCAATATATCGCGAACAACAAGCTCCAGGTCGATCCGCAGGTCGTTGCGCAAATCAAACGGCTGCAGCGCGTGTACCAGGTTACGCCCGGAGATCAGCCGATGAACGCGCTGCTCTCGAAGAACGTCGACTCCGCGTACCAAATCGTGCATTACGGCAAAGACGCGTTCGTACGCGCGTTTTCAAGTGCGATGGGCGGCGAGGACGTCGCCATGCTCACCTTCAACAAGGCGCAGCTGGTCTACAACACCGTTATAGGTATAACGACCGACTATCTCAGCCGCAGCGTCGCGCCCGCACTGGGCAACGGCAGCACGATGTACGTCGGTCCATTCCCGAACAAAACAAGCCCGCCATCGATATCCAACCCCACCGTTTCCGCTACGCTGGAAGCGCTCTTCGGATCGATGGACTATTGCCGCTGCGACGACTGCCGCTCGATTCTCGGACCGGCGGCCTACCTGGTCGATCTGCTGAATTTCACGAACTGTCAAGCGCCGCCCCCGAATTCGGCAAATCCGCAAACGGTGCTGTTCAATCGCCGTCCGGATATTCAGTACCTTCCGCTGACGTGCGACAACACGAATACCGCGATGCCGTACATCGACATCGTCAACGAAACGCTGGAGTACTTCGCGGCAAACGGTTCGCTCACGGGGTTCGAGGGCTACTCGACGGATGCTTCGACCGTTACGTCGGAAGAGCTCCTGGCGTGTCCGCAAAACGTGAACGATGCGGCGTACGCAAAGCTCGAAACCGTGCTCTTCCCACCGCCGCTGCCTTTCGATCGTTCGCTCGAGCTTTCAAGGCAGCTCTTCAACCAGTTCAACGTCCAGTTGCCGGATGCGATGATCGCTCTGCGCGCGAGCGACGCGATCGAACGCCCCTCGCCGACTTCGTACGGCTGGCGCGATATTTTGATGGAGCAAATAGGCTTCTCTCGCTACGAATACGCCATTCTCACCGACGGCACGTTGACGCTGCAGCAACTCTACGGTTATCCGAGCACGATGACCTTGACGCAGACCATAACGTCGCTTTCTGCCGTTCAGGATTACATCCGCAGACTGAACGTGCAGTTCACCGATCTCATTTCCATTCTGCAGACCCGGTACATCAATCCGAACTCCGCGCTGATTCCGATGCTGCAAAAGCTCGGCGTCCCGTTCGGCACGATCGCGCAGCTCAAGAGCGGCGCAATCACGGCGGCGCAGTTCGAAGCGCTGCTGCCTGCAGGCCCCGCCGCACCGAACCCGGCGGCTTACGGCGGCGACATCGCGGCGTGGGTTACGGATGCCGCATGCTACGCGCAGATCATGTCGCTGATCACGCTGACGAACCCGGCTGACGAAAACGTCTACACGCTCGCCGGCCTGCAATTCCGCTACTCCAACCCCGACAACACCGCCAATACCCTGCAGCAGGCCGACTTCGTGCGGCTCATTCGTTTCGTTCGCCTCTGGCAGAAACTGGGTCTGTCGATTCAGCAAACGGACGACCTCATCAGCGCGTTCGGACAGGACTTTTCCGTACTCGTTCCTCGCCTGGGTTTCGCGCTGCAACTGCTCAAGCGGCTCGGGCTCGATGCGGGCTCGAACATCGAGTCGCTGCTCGCGTGCTGGGCACCCATCGGTGTGTACGGCACGAGTTCCCCCTACGGCGCGATGTTCCTCAACCCCACGGTTCTGCGGCAAGACGCGACCTTTGCACTCGATCAGAACGGAAACGTGCTGCAAGACAACACGCAGATGCTCATGGCGCACGAGCAAACGCTCCTCGGCGCGTTCAACATGACGCATGCAGAGTTCATCACCGCATGCACGGCACTCGGCTACACATCGAGCACGCCGCTCACGTTGGCCAACATTACCGAACTCTATCGTCGCGGCTGGCTGGCCCACGTGCTGCAGATCAGCGTCGTCGAGCTGCTTGCGCTCATTCGATACACCGGCTTGAACCCGTTCGCCATGCCGGATCCGAATGCGGCCGCTCCCGCCGAACCGGACGTCATCCGGTTCATCCGCCTCGTGCAAGACCTGTCCGCGGCGTCGCTCGATCCCGTCGCACCGCTTTACCTGATGTGGAATCAGGACGTCAGCGGCAAGTCCGCTCCAAGCGTCGCGGACCTCACCGCGCTGGCCTTCACACTCCGCGGCGACTTTGCGGCCGTCAATACACAGTTCCAGCTCGTCGACGACCCGACCGGAAAGATTGCCGTCTCGCTGATGACGCTCGTCTACGGTGCGCAGGCGACGAACTTCTTCTTCGGCCTCATCAACAACACGGTGACCGTCTCCGTATCGTACGGTGACGGCGTGCCGGCGGCTGTCGTCACGGCCTCGAGCGGACGCCTTTCCTACGACGATCTCGCCAAGCAACTGACGTACGCCGGTGTGCTGGACGCGACCACGCTTTCGGCGATGAATACGGCCGCTACCGGAAACGCATCGCTTCTAAGCGCGATCGCCGCGCTGAATACGGCCAATCAAGCCGCGGTCAACCCGTTCTTTGCGCAATATCCCGAACTCCTTAGCGCGTATCAGACGTACGTCGCGTCGACCGCTCCGCTGCAAGCGCGCCGGACGGCCTTGCTCGCGTCGCTGCTTCCGCCGCTCATCGCCGCGCGCAAGCAAGAGCAGGCCCTAAGCGCCGTCTCATCCGCCGCGGGCGTCGACGTCAGTTTTGCAAACGCCGTGTTCACCGATGCGAGTGTCCTGCATGCCGCAAACGACGCAACCAAGAGCGCCATCATCGATCTCACGGCCATCGAAACGGCCGGGCTCGAAGCGCAGTTCTTCCTGACGAACGACACGACCAAGGCGGCGGATCAAACCGTCGACGCAGTAGCAACCATGGCGTACGGACCAGCAACGCCGAACACGTTGCCGCCCGGCAGCGGCGGAAGCAAGATCGCCGGCATTTGGAGCGGCTATTTGGATTGTCCGCAAAACGGCTTCTTCAATATCAGCATCACGGCAGATGCAGGAGCAGGCGTCACGCTCTCGATCGACGGCGCGTTCGTAACGTTGAACGCAAACGGCAACACGTATTCGAATGCGAGTCCCATTTCCCTGACCGCCGGCAGCTTGACACCGATCGTCCTCACCGCGACGAACCTGACCACGACGCTCTCCGTTTCGTGGCAATCGACCGGCATCGGATGGCAGAGCATTCCCGGCCAGTATCTGTATTCGCAAAACCTCGTCGACCGCATGGCCGCGAGCTACACGCGGTTCCTGAAAGCCGCATCGCTCGCGAGCGATCTTTCGCTCGACGCCGCCGAGCTCACGTACGCGGCGTCCAACGCCGACCTGCAGATCGCCGGACAAGGATGGGTGAACGCTCTCGCGGTAAGCGGCAACCCCGACGCGGGCACCTCGAGCGCGCTGCGCGAGGTTCTTAGACTCGTGCTGGCCTTCGCGCGCATCAAACAGGCGTTCTCGCCTGCCGACGACCGCTTCCTGAATCTGATCCAAAATCCGCCCGCGAATCCCGCAGACAGTTCCCTCGTCGATTTGACGCATTGGGATCCGGATTCGCTCACGGCGCTGCTCACGCAATTCTTCGGAAGCGCCGCGACCAGCGCGCTTGCGCACATCGAGAATTTCCGGCGCGTGTACGATGCATATACCGTCGTGAACGCCTGCGGCGTCTCTGCCGCAGCGCTCATTAGCGCAACGACGAACGACCCGGCTCCCGCAGCCGTCAGCGGTTTTGAATCGGCCGTGCGCGCGCGGTACTCGGAATCGGATTGGCTGAATCTCATCAAACCCATCAACAACACGATTCGCGAATCCTCGCGCGACGCGCTCGTACCCTACGTCCTGCAGCTCTGCGAAGCGCAAAACGCGGTCGTGGACATCAACACTCCGGTGAACACGCCGGACGCGCTCTTCGAATACCTGCTCATGGACGTCGAGATGGATTGCTGCATGCAAACCTCGCGCATTCGACATGCGCTTTCGTCGGTGCAGCTCTTCATCGAACGCTGCCTGCGGAGTCTCGAACTGAATACCACAGCTGCAGCGCAAAACGTGGATCCCTCATGCTTCAACGCTTCCATGTGGGTTTGGATGAAACGCTATCGCGTCTGGGAAGCCAACCGCGAGGTGTTCCTGTGGCCCGAGAACTGGCTCTATCCCGAGCTGAGGGACGATCAATCGCCGTTCTTTACGACGATTATGGGCAAGCTGCTGCAAGGCGACATCACGGACGACACGGCCAGTTACGCCTATCTCGAGTATCTCAAGGATTTGGAAGAAGTCGCAAAACTCGAGCCGTGCGGCATGTTCTACCTGCCGCCCGCATCGTCCACGGCTAACGCTTACGTGCATGCGATTGCCCGCACAACCGGTTCGAAGCGCACGTATTACTACCGCAACTTCGACGGCGCGTCGTGGGCGCCGTGGCAGCAGATTCCGCTCAATATCGAGGACAATCCGGTCATTCCCGTCGTCTGGAACGACCGGCTCCTGCTGTTCTGGGTGCAGGTCGTGCAACTGCCCACGAATACGCCGCCGGCGCCTGCATCGCAGCCGTCGGGCTCGGGAAACACCCTCGATCAAACGCACAGCGGCGATTTCTTCACCGGCATGGCGAACTTCAGTCCGAACTCCAACGCCATCACGCAATCGCTCATCGGCGTCAATCTGTTCTGGAGCGAGTACTACAACGGCAAGTGGCAAGCCGCGAAGTCTTCCGATACCCGAAATCCCGTGCCCTATTGCACCGCATTCACGACCGGACCAAATCAGTTCGATCGCACGACGATCGCGCTTTACGCCAATCCCGATCCCGATCCGTCGCAGAATCGCCTGTGGATTATGGTTTCGGGACCCGGAGAAGCAACATGGTGCTTCTACAATACGCACAGCTTGCCGGTGGCAACCGCTCTACCCATGGACCTGGTGATGCCGGATCCTTACTGGAGCGGCGCGTGGACGTCCACGAGTACGTCGACGCTCTATGTCTCGTACGAGTACGAGACGAACACTGCGTCGTCCGAATTCGTAAACGACTTGATTACGCCGCAGGTATCGCCCATATCGGCGGGCGTCGTCAATCCGGAGACGATCATTCCGGATCCATCGGGCGCGAGCTGGACGTCACCTTTCTTTTACGAAGACACCGGCAATACGTTCTACGTCGAGCCTTCCTATACGAGCGTTCCGATCTGGAAGTTCCCGGGCTTCGGCGTGGGCGGGTACGTACCGCCGTACACGCTCGAAGGGCCGCCGCTCACCCTCCGCAACGTCGTCGCGCAAACCGTCGACCAGGTACCCAAAGCGAATCCGGTCGATCCGGTGCAAACACTCGGCGTCGTCAACGCGAATCCGATTGCGCGCTATGTCACCGAAGACGCCTACATCTCACGCGCGCTCGGATCAACGGGCATCGTTCAGTACAACGGAGCGAAGATCGGACCTTCAGGCCGGATCCAAATCTCCGCGGGAGCATCATCATGAAAAGCGCGTACGCATCGATCACGGATTTTCACAACGGCGTTCTTTCGGAAACGCTCCAGACCGGCATCATCTTGCCCCGAATGAATTCGTTTTCGTATACGTTCGAGACGTTCTTCCATCCGTTCGTCGGCGACTTGATCGGCAAACTCAATAAGACGTCGATTGCCGCCACGCTCGATCCGTCGTTTCTCGGGCAATTGAAGCGGGATTACACCTCGTTCTACACCCTCGATCAAAAGAGCACGGACGCCGCGGACGCGGTTTCCGTCAGCATACCCGAGGCCATTATCGACACGAGCATCGGCGGTCCGTACGCGATCTACAACTGGGAACTGTTCTATCACATCCCGGTGATGATCGCCGTGCACATGAGCCAGAATCAGCGCTTCGCGGAGGCGCAGTCGTGGTTCCATCTGGTCTTCGATCCCACATTTACCGATGCGTCCAGCAGCCCGTCGTATCCGTTCTGGAAATTCCTCGGCTTCCGTCAACCGAACCTAGTGGAAAATCTCGTCGAGATTTTGAGCTACACCGGGACCGACCCGGCGCAGCTCAAACTGCAGCAGCAAGTGATGGCGGGATACAACGAAATACTGACGACGCCGTTCAATCCGCACGCTGTCGCGCGTACCCGTCCGATAGCGTACATGTACTACGTCGTGATGAAGTATCTCGACAACCTCATCGCGTGGGGCGACAACCTCTTTACGCAAAACACGATTGAGACGATTAACGAGGCGACGCTTTGCTACGTGCTGGCAGCGAATCTGCTCGGCCCCGCGCCGGAGCAACTGCCGGTGCAAGGCACATCGGCGGCTCAAAATTATAAGACGCTGCAGGCCGCCGGCATGGACGAGCTCGGCAACGCGCTGGTGGACCTCGAAGTACAGTTTCCGTTCAATACCGGGCTTCCGACGAGCCAAAACGGATCCGGAGGTAATGGTCAAAGCGGTCCGCTGTTCGGCACGGCTCAGACGCTCTATTTCTGCTTCCCGCCGAATCAACAGCTGCTCGCGTACTGGAGCACCGTGGAAGACCGCCTCTTCAAGATCCGCCACTGCGAAAATATCCAAGGCGTCTTCGAGCAGCTGCCGCTCTTCGATCCGCCGATCGATCCGGGCATGCTGGTGCAGGCCGCAGCGGCCGGCATCAACGTCGGGAGCATCATCAGCGGTTTGAACCAGCCGCTCACGCCGTACCGCTCGCAAGTATTGATTCAAAAGGCGCTCGAACTCGCGAACGAAGTACGCAGCTTCGGCTCCTCGCTGCTCTCCGCACTCGAGAAAGGCGATGCCGAGCACCTGGCGATGCTGCGACAAACGGACGAGGTGAATCTGCAAACCTCGTTGCAAAACGTCCGCTTCCTTCAGTACAAACAGGCCCAGGAATCGACCCAAGCGCTGCTTCGCACGCGGGCGAACGTGCTGGAACGTTATAACTATTACCTGAGCATGCTCAACCAAACCGCGGACAGCTCGACCGCGCCGGCAACGTTCGATACGAGCAACGTTCCAGAACTCACCGAGTCCACATTTCAAAGCGTGTACCAGGATCTCGTCGGACAATTCGACTTGCAAATCACGCCGCAACCCTATCCCTCGCTGCAACTCACGGGCACGTCCGATCCGTCGAATCAGTCCGGCGCATCGGGCTTTGGGCAACTGTTCCTCAATACCAACGAAGACACGGAACTCAATCACAACCTGACGACGATGCGCGACACCCACGAGGCAGCATCGGTCGCAATCAAGGTTGCCGCCGTTCTGACGATGATTCCGGAGTTGAACATCGACCTGGCGTTCTGGGGTTTGGGCCCGCTAACCAAACTCTTCGGCGGAAGCAAGCTTTCGGATGCGACGAAGACGG
>DATGJX010000139.1:0-14163 GCA_035294905.1 Vulcanimicrobiaceae bacterium
CCGGAAAACGAAGTCGTGCACGTGCGGCAGGTGACGATCGCGCGCATCGTTCCTCACACGCCGCCTCCAACTCCCCTTCCCACGCCGCGCGTGACGCCCGCTGCGAAACCGAAAGCCGTTCCGCCCGTGTTGCCGTCGCGCAGCACGAAAGGCCCGCCGGTTGCGCACGTCATTCCCGTGGCGACTTTCGCGCCGACCAGTGCACCGCAAACACCGGCTCCGACGCCCGCTGCAACGTCCGCTGCCGTCGCGTGCTTGACGCACGACATTTCGGCGGCCGTGACGGCGACGCCGCTGCCGGTCGATATTCCGCCCGAGGCTCGCGCGTCCAAAGTAAACGGTACAGCCGCGATTCACGTCGAGATCGATCCGGACGGCCGCGTGACGAACGCCTCGGTCGCGCAGTCTTCGGGCAACGTGGGCCTGGACGACGTCGCGATGCAAATCGCGAAAGGCGCGACGTACTCACCCGCGCTCGTGAAATGCAAACCCGTCGCTTCGGTTTACACGTACAGCGTGGAATTCAAGCCTTGGTGAGTTACTGCGCCCCGACCACCCAACAGATGTTTTTCGGGTTTACAGGACGCCCATGTCGCGGAGTAAGCGCAGCGTGTCGATGTAGCGGGTAAGGTCCTGCTTCGTCTCTTCGTCGACGTCGACGAATGCGACGCCGGTGCGATAGCGCTGGAGCATCGGATCGAAACGCGACCAGCGCACCATGCCTCTGACTTGAATCATCGGGCGCGTGTCGCCGCGCAATTCCAGTTGCACGGTGAGGGGAGCGTCCTTCCTGAGCTCGGCGTTCGTGATCATCGCCATGCCGCCGAGCGCAATGTCGTACGTTTCCGTGAATTCGGGCGCGAATTCGTCCGATATGCTGTACGACACAAGCAGCGTATCGCCCACACGTTCGAATTGCCGGTGGTGCCCGAAGTTTGCGTCTTCGGAATGCTGCTTCTCCGCTTTGGAATTGTCTTCCACAAGGCTCGCGTTAGGCGTCCCAGGGAGCAATCCTTCCCGTGCCGTATCCTCGGCTCCGTGACGTTCGTCCAAGCCATCGCGCTCGCGGTCTTACAGGGTGTCAGCGAGCTTTTTCCCGTCAGCAGTCTTGGGCAGACCATCCTCATTCCGGCGTTGCTGCACTGGCGAAACATCAATCGCGAGGACCCCACGTTTCTGGCTTTCGTCACCGTGCTGCATTTGGGCACGGCGCTGGCTTTGCTGATTTTTTACCGGCGCACGTGGGTGCGCATCGCGCGCGCGTTCATCGGAAGCGTGGTGCGCGGAAAAATCGGAAACGATCCGGACGAGCGAATCGCGTGGCTGTTGGTTGTAGGCTCGATTCCGGTCGGCTTACTGGGCGTGTTGTTGAAAGATCCGGTTCGCAAGCTTTTCGGGAGTGCGGAACTCGCGGCGGCGTTTTTGATCTTCAACGCGTTCGTCATGTTCTTCGGCGAGTTTCTGCGCCGGCGCCAAAAGATGCAATATCATCGAGCGGATAAAAGCATTCCGCAGCTCACGTGGGCAGAGAGCGTGGGTGTAGGCTTCGGACAGTCCCTCGCGCTCTTCCCCGGCATTTCACGTTCGGGCGCCTCGATGGTTGCCGGGCTACTGGCCAACCTGAATCACGAAGATGCAGCAAACTACTCGTTCCTGTTGGCTACTCCGGTCATCTTGGCTGCCGGCCTGCTCGAGGTGCCGGATTTGATGGGTCCCGGGCGGCATTTGGTATTCCTGCAGGCAATCATAGGCGGAATCGTGGCCGGCGTTGCCGCATATCTTTCCGTTGCGTTTCTCGTTCGGTATTTTCAACGGAACGATCTGCGCCCGTTCGGTTGGTACTGTCTGGTTTTCGGCGCAGTCTGCCTCGCACTCGCTCGCATGGGAGTTATTCGATGAAAGCTCTTGCCGTCGTCCTCGGCATCATCTTCGTGATTCTGGCTATCTGCACCGCAACCGGCATCGCGCATTTTGCGCCGGCGATCGGGCTGAACGGACAGCATCACACCAAGCACACCATCCTTTACGCCATTCTCGCAATTCTGTGCTTCGTGTGGGCTCGTATGTCCACGGAGCCCGCTACGTCAAGCCGCTAAAGCGCGCGACGCCCGGCGATCATTTCGTGCCGATGAGATACACTTCGTGAGAATGCGGAGCAAGTATCTCTACGTGCGGCCGAGCATTGCGCATGTGCGGCTCGAATTCGTGCAGGCGCTGCTCCGACGTTTGCAAGATGACGACCGGATAATCTCGGGCGTTTGAAAGTACGCCCGCAATCGCTCGCGCATAGCCCTGTTCGTCGGCGCTGCGCTGACCGAAGAGCGAATCGCGGTACGAGTGCTCGATGTTATAGTACGGGTTGCCCTGCCACCACGCTTCCCACATCCAGATGCGCGCGTCGGCGCTGCGGAACGAATTGCGCGCCGGCGGCGCAAGGAAGAGCGCATCGGCAGTTTGTGCGCTTATCGTCGTCAGCACGTCCGCTTGGCGAACCGTATTCCGGCGCAGGTTGCTCGTGACCCATCGCTCGGTTTTGCGAATGTAGTTCCAAGCCAATTCGCTCGGCGGAAGGTCACGCATGTCATCCGGGTATTGTGCTTTCTGCAGCCAGTAGCAGAGGACGTTCCACAAACCGAAGATGGCAAGTCCGGTTTGACCGTCGCTGCGCAGGTTGCGCACGTTGTCGTGCCACACGCCCAGATAGATGCACTGCTCTTCCGTGAAGAAGACGCCTTCCCAGGCTTTGAACAGGTCGAGCGCATAGATGCGGCCGGGCAGCATTTCGACGATTTCCGCCACTTCGTTGTCGCGCAGCACGGTGAAGTCGTTCACCACCAGGCCTTCGCCCGCGCGCACGAACCATTCGACCAAATCGCCGCCATGCACCGCGAATCCGTGGCGCTTGAAATAGTTCAGATGCGTGGGCAGCCCCATGAACGGATCGACCACGCTCGTGCATCCGTAGCCGCGAAGGATCTCTTCCAAACGGGAGGCGGAGATGCGGCGCGTGCGTTCGTGAAGCTCGATCATGCGCGAGCTTTCACGACGTCGGCGAGCGCGCGAACAACGGCGGGATCGAACTGCGTCCCCGCCGCCGTTTCGAGCCTTACCAGAGGCAACGCGCGTTCCTCGGTGATGCGGCTGCGATACGCTTCGTCCACCGCATCGAAGGACAGCGAAACCGCCAGCGCATGTGCCGCCTGAGGAATTGCATCGTGGCGCAGCCCGTCCGGACGCCCGGTGCCGTCGTACCACTCGGCCCGCGCGCGAACGACCGGTGCGAGGTCGGCAAGTTGCGGGCATTGTGCGATGAGCCTGGCTGCGGTCACGGCATTTTCGGCGCGGGTGTCGATACCCAAACGCGCAAGCGGATCGAACTGCATGCTCTCGGCCTGCAACGCGCGCAGCTCGCCGATTCCAAACAGCAACGACGCGAGCCGCACTTGCCGCAGCGTTTCCGCGTCGAACCGCAGGTGCTTACCGATCTCTTCGGCTCGGCGGGCGACGCGCGCGGCACGCTGCGGCGTGGCGTTGTGCGCGTCGACTAGTTCGGAGAGGCGTTCGATGATTTCGACGGGCGTTGTGCGCTCGCTCTCCAGCGCCGCATACGGCGGTGCAACCGATTCGATTTCGCCGCCGTACGTGTGAAACCACATAATGAACGTTCGCACTTGCTCGGGCGCGAAGCTGCAGCCGCTTTCGAGCGTAATCGCCGATAGGCTTTCTTCCGGATCCGTCGTGCGCACGTAGGCCTGCGCGATGTTCAGGAGCTGAGCAGTTGCCGGAATGCCCGCCCAACGCAGCTGATCCGGATAGCCGGTTCCGTCCCAGCATTCGGCTTGCCAGCGCACCATGTCCGCCGTGCCTTCGGGCAGTGCGCCGATGCTTTCGCACAGGCGCGCGCCGTCAGCCGGGACGTCCCAGCCGAGCATCACGATCTCGCGATCCGAAAGCGCTTCGCCTTTAGCGAACGCTGCATTACCGAGCGCGCCGATGTTGCGCAAACGCGCTGCGAAGTACAGTGCGTCTCGATCCTCTTGCGAAAGGTCCGCGATCTTCGCCATGGCGACGGCAAGCGACGAAACGCGCTCGCCTTCTTCGGGTGCGCAACCCGCAGCATAATCGGCAACCATGCCGAAGAACGTGAGCACCTCACCGAGGGCCACGGACCCGGGGCTCGAACTGGGGCCTGAACCTTCCGTCAAGGACATTAACTCGCTCGTTTTTCTATCACCGTGCCGAAACCCTCACACTTCGCCGACGACGGCAGCATTTTTATGGTCGATGTCTCCGGCAAAGCCGCAACCGCGCGCACCGCTCGGGCGCAAGCGCGCGTGCGACTCGGCCCGGCTGCGGCGCAAGCGCTGCGCGATGCAACGCTCGCGAAAGGCGATGCGCTGAGTGTCGCGCAAATCGCGGGCATCATGGCCGCCAAGCAGACACCGGCACTCATACCTTTGACCCATGGAATTCCGCTCGCAAAGGTCGACGTGCGCTTTTCTTGGGACGGCGACGTCTTGGTTATCGACACGCAAGCGTCGACCGTTGCGCAAACCGGCGTCGAAATGGAAGCGATGGTTGCAGCATCTGTAAGCGCCTTGACCATCTATGACATGGCGAAGGCCGTCGAGAAGGGCATCGCGATCGAATCGGTCCGGCTGCTCGAGAAAACGGGCGGCAAGAGTGGTACGTGGCATGCCGGCTAAAGTCGCGCTGATCGTTCTTTCCGACCGCGCCGCATCGGGAGCGCGCGCCGACGGGTGTTTGCCGATCATGCGCGAGCGCCTCGGCCCAATCTACGAGATCGTTCGCGAAACGGTGTTGCCCGACGACGCCGGCTCGCTGCAGGCGGAGATCATCGATCTGTGCGACAGCGGCGCCGTCTCGCTCATCCTTACGAGCGGCGGCACGGGCCTCGGGCCGCGCGACCGGACGCCGCAAGCAACCGCGGCAATCGTCGACTACGAGGTTCCCGGCATCTCCGAAGCGATACGCAGCGCTTCACTGCAGATCGTCAAAACGGCGATGCTGTCCCGCGGGATCGCGGGCGTACGGCACCGCACGCTCATCGTGAATCTGCCCGGTAGCCCGAAAGCCGCGGGTGAAGCGCTCGACGTGGTGCTCCCGGTGTTGCCGCATGCGATGGAACTGCTGGCAGGCGACGTGGATCACGGATAGGCCCTTCATGGATTTCGGTCAATCGCAAAGCTACTTGCTCGGCACGCTGAACGAAACCGCATCGCGGCGGGAGCCGTACCGCCTCGACCGCATGCGTGCATTTCTGCGCGAACTCGGCGATCCGCAAGAACAATATCCGACCGTGCACGTCGGCGGAACGAGCGGCAAAGGTTCGACTTCGACGATGCTCGCGTCGATTTTGACCGCGTCCGGAAAACGCATCGGGCTGCATACCAAACCGCATCTGCGCTCGATGACGGAACGCGCGCGCATCGACGGCGCTGCGGTATCCGAGGAACGGTTCGCGGAAATCCTGACGGACATGATGCCGGCAATCGACAGCGTAACGAGCCAATTCTCCCGGCCTTCTTATTATGAGACGCTGCTTGCGCTCGCATTCGTGTACTTCGCGCAGGAACGAGTCGATGCGGCGGTCATCGAAGTGGGCGTGGGCGGAAAGCTCGACGGAACCAACGTGCTGCGCCGCCCGCGCGTGAGCATCATCACCAACGTCGGTCTCGACCACACCGATATTCTCGGTGAAACGCTGGAAGAGATTGCGGCGGACAAGTCGGGCATCGCAAGACCGGGCGTGCCGCTCGTCAGCGCAGTCGACAACGCGGGAGCGCGCAAGGTCATCGAATCGCATTGCCGGGAAACGGGAACGCCGTTTATCTCCGTTCTCGACGCCGCCCGCATAGAAGTGCGAGAATCCTCGCGGTACATGCAGATTTTCGCCGTCACGACACCGGTGCGAACGTACGACGTAACGCTTCCCGTACTGGGCACGTTTCAGCAGCGTAACGCGGCAACCGCGATTCTCGCACTCGAGCAACTCGACGACGATTTGCGCCCGAGTCCGGGCGACGTCGTTCGCGGACTCGAACGATTCAATCTCGCCGGCCGTATGGAATATTTCCCGTCGCACCCGGGGGTGCTTTTCGACGTTGCCCACAATCCGGACAAGGCAGCCTATCTGGTCGATTCGCTGAAGACGGCGTTTGCCGATCGCCGTTTCACTTGCATAATCGCGGTCGGCGAAAGCAAGGACGCGCACGAGATTCTGCACGCGTTCGGCGATCTGCCCGCGCAATACGTATTTACGTCGTTTCAGACGCAAGGACGGACGGCGACCAAACCGCAGCGGCTGCTGAGCATCGCGGAGTCGCTCGGCATGTCGGGACGCGCCATTCTCGATCCGGTGGAAGCACTCAGTATCGCCCGCCGAAACAGCTCGGCCGACGACGTCGTCGTCGTGACCGGCTCGACGTTCATCGTCGCCGAACTGCGCGAGTGGTGGATGCAACACGTGGCTACGCGTGAATCTGCACGTTAAAAACGATCGCGGCGCACTGCATCTGCGCGGACGGCAGCTGCGCTGGGGCGAGCGTACGTACGTCATGGGTATCGTCAACGTCACGCCGGATTCGTTTTCGGGGGACGGTATTCTCGCGCCCGAGGATGCAGTCGCACATGCGCTGGCGCAGCATCAGCGCTCGAGCGACCTGCTGGATATCGGAGCCGAATCGACGCGGCCCGGCCACGTTCCCGTCGACGAAGCCACCGAGTGCGCAAGGCTGCTGCCGGTCATCGAAGGCGTGCGCGGCTTATTGCCAAACGCCATCATTTCGGCGGACACGTACAAAGCCGGCGTGTTTCGCAAAGCGCGAGCCGCCGGGGCGGATATCTTGAATTCGGTGTGGGGTTTGCCCGACGCGCTGCTCGACGCGGCCGCGGAATGCAACGCGCCGGTGATCGTCATGCACAACAAACGCGAAGCGCGGTATGGCGGAAACGTGATGGACGAGGTGCTGTCGTTCTTAGACGAAGCGGCGCATCGAGCGATGCGCGCCGGCATTCCGGCCGAGCACGTAATCCTCGATCCGGGCATCGGGTTCGGGAAAACGCCGGATCACAACATCGCCGTGCTGCGCGAACTTTCGCGTTTGCCGGGGCTGGGCTTTCCGACGCTGATCGGCACTTCACGCAAATCGACGATCGGCAAACTGACGGGTAAAAAGCCGCCGCAGCGGACGCATGGCACGAGTGCCACCACCGCGCTGGCGATTGCAGCTGGCATCGACATCGTGCGCGTGCACGACGTCGAGGAAGCGCGCGACGCGGTGAGTGTGAGCGACGCCATCGTGCGTGATTGGAGACCGCCCGGATGGACGTGATAGCGCTCCGAAACGTGCGTGTATTCGGACGCCATGGCGCGAATCCGGGTGAGCGGGAGCGCGAGCAGCCGTTCGACGTCGACGTTCAAATCGAAATGGATCTTTGCGCGGCCGGCTTCAGCGACGATTTGGGTGAGACGCTCGATTATGCGCACTTGCACCGGCGCGTCGTCAACATCGTGCAATCGACGTCGTTTTCGCTGCTCGAGCGTCTATGCGAGGAAGTGCTGCGCGAAGTCTTTCGAGATCCGCGCGTCGCGAGAGCGCGAGTGCAAATCGCGAAACCGCAACTGCTCGACGGCGCTACGCCGAGCGTCCTACTCCGCCGCGAGAATCCGCGCTATGTTGGCTGCAATCGGACTGGGCTCGAATCTCCGTAATCCGCCGCACAACGTTCGCGCGGCAATACGCGCGCTTCGGCGTCTCGGTGACGTTCGCGCGTGCTCGCAGCTCTATTCAAGCAAGCCGTGGGGGAAGACCGATCAGCCGGATTTTTGCAACGCGGTGGTGCTGCTGGAAACGCAACGCTCCGCGCGCGAACTGCTCGAAGATCTACAGTCGCTCGAGCGGCGCCTCGGCCGCACCCCGGGCGAACGCTGGGGTCCGCGCGTCATCGACCTGGACATCCTCACGTACGGCGAAATGGAGGTCGACGAGCCGGACCTGCAGATTCCGCATCCCCGGCTCTACGAGCGGGCGTTCGCGCTCGTGCCCCTGGCCGAAGTGGACGCCCGTTTCCAGGCGGCAGTTGCGGCCCTGCCGCCCGGCGAAACGGTAGCGCTCATGCCCGAGGATGAACAGCCAACCGGCGAATTTTCCGCCGGCCTCTCCCAACGCGTCCGCACGCTGGCTGCGGCCTTTCGTGAAACCGACTTGATCCGCTTGCGTATCGAGGACGAGTTCGAGGACGCGATCGAGATTCGCCGGCGCCCGGTGCCCGCTGGCCTGCCCGCGCCGGCACAGCCGCAAGGCGCGGTACCGCCGGGCGTTCCGGCAAATCTTCATCCCATCAAGGCCGATCTCGTGGGCGTCTTTCGCTTCAGCCGCCCGACGGTGACTGAAGGCGAGATGCTCGACGGCGATCGCGAGCTGGCCTACGTCGATGCGCTCGGCATTCGCAACCCGGTCCGTTCACTCGGCGGCGGCCGCGTGGTTTCCGTGCTCTGCCACGACGGGGAGCCGGTCGAATATGGGCAAGTTTTGTTTGAGATCGATCGAGGATGACTTGCGGCGCCTCGACGGGCTCGGCGTCCTTCGACAGGCTCAGGATGACAGTGGGGCTCAGGATGACAGTGGGGCATGTTTAAGAAAGTTTTGATTGCCAACCGAGGAGAGATTGCGCTGCGCATCAATCGCGCGTGCCGCGAGCTGGGTGTGCAAACGGTGGCGATCTTTTCCGAAGCCGACCGCAATTCGCTGCACGTACGGCACGCGGACGAGGCGTTTTGCGTCGGGCCCGGCCCAGTGCCGCGTTCGTATCTCAATATTCCGAACATCATCTCGACCGCGCTCATCACCGGCTGCGATGCCGTGCATCCCGGTTACGGTTTCCTCGCCGAGAACGCGCGCTTTGCCGAGATATGCGCCGATCACGGTCTGACGTTCATCGGCCCGAGGCCGGAAGTGATCGCGGCGATGGGTGATAAGGCGACCGCAAAACGCGTGATGAAGGAGGCTGGTGTCGCAACGACGCCGGGCACCGATATTTTGAGTTCCGTCGAAGACGCGCGTGACGCGGCGAAGGCGATCGGGTTTCCCGTGCTGCTCAAAGCGACGGCAGGCGGCGGCGGAAAGGGCATGCGCGTCGTCAATGCGCCGGAAGAATTGGAGCGCGCGTACGCATCGGCGACGGCCGAAGCGGAGGCGAGTTTCAAAGACGGCCGGCTGTACATGGAAAAGCTGATCGTCAAGCCGCGGCACATCGAAGTGCAAGTGCTCGGCGACAGCTTCGGCAACGTCGTGCACTTGGGAGAGCGCGACTGTTCCGTACAAAAGCCGTCCCATCAAAAACTCATCGAAGAGGCGCCGGCACCGAATCTTACCGCCAAGGCGCGCAGCGCGCTGCACGACATGGCCGTGCGCGCGTCCAGGGCCGTGAAGTACAGCAACGCGGGCACGCTCGAGTTCTTGGTCAGCGGCGATCACGTGTATTTCATGGAGATGAACACGCGCATCCAGGTCGAGCATCCGGTAACGGAGATGGTGTACAACATCGATCTGGTGAAGGAGCAGATTCGCGTGGCCGCCGGCGAGCAACTCGGTTATACGCAAGCGGATTTGAAGCTTTCAGGCCACGCGATTGAGTGCCGCGTCAACGCCGAGGATCCGCGCAATAATTTCGCACCCGCGGCAGGGACGCTGACCAACGTCGTTTTCCCGGGCGGGCCCGGGATTCGCGTCGACACGCACGTATACTCGGGAGCCATGGTTCCGCCGTTTTACGATTCGATGATCGCGAAAATCATTGCGTGGGGTGAAACGCGCGATGCGGCGATTGCGCGCATGGAGCGCGCGCTGCACGAAACCGTCGTCGAAGGCGTGAATACGACTATCGAGCAGTGTTTGGAGATCTTGGCCACCGATCGATTCCGCGCCGGCAGGTACTCCATCGATTTTCTGCCGAGCCTCATGCAATCGGTTCCCGTTTAGGAGTCTTCTTTCGTGCCTTCCCGCCGCATGGCGCGCGAACTCGCGCTGCAAGCCCTCTTCTCCGTCGAAGTGGGGCATCGTGACGCCGCCGAAGTCTTGGACGAGTACCTCGCCACGTTCAGCGAGAGCGCGCAGCGCTTGTTCGTGAAAGACTTGGTGCTTGGTACGCTCGAACATGCGCATGAGAGTGACGAACGTATTACGCCGCTTTTGGAGGGCTGGACAATCGAGCGCTTGCCGACGATCGACAGGCTGTTGCTTCGCATGGCGGCGTTTGAATTGCGGCACCGTCCGGAAACGCCGCGTCCCGTGATCATCAATGAGGCGGTCGAGCTGGCGAAACGGTTTTCCACCGAGAACTCCGGGCGTTTTGTGAACGGCGTGCTCTCGGCGCTCCCGAGCGGAAACGGGCATGCCTAGATTTCTTCGCATCGCGCTCATGGCGCTCGCGCTGATCGTGCTTTTCGTTGCCGGTGCGGTGGCGGGCATCGTCAGCGCCTACTCGCGCAATCTGCCGGACATCAGCCGCATGGCCGACTACCAGCCGGCGCGTTCGACGCGCATTTACGCCCGCGACGGTTCGCTGCTTGCAACGCTTTACAAACAGAACCGCATTTGGGTGCCGATCGCGAAGATTCCGCCGATCGTGCGCGACGCGTTCATCGCGAACGAGGATCACAATTTTTACTACCACCATGGCGTGGACTTCGGTGGAATCGTGCGAGCGGGTCTTGCGGACTTGGTGCATCATCAGGTCGAGCAGGGTGCATCGACGATAACGCAGCAGCTCGCGCGCGGCTTGTTCCTGACCGATCAGCAAACGATCGCGCGAAAGATTCAGGAAGCGCTTCTCGCCATGGAGATCGAGCGCTATTACACCAAGGACGAGATCCTCGAACGCTACTTGAATCTCATTTACTTGGGTTCGGGAGCGTACGGCGTCGATGCCGCAGCGCACACGTACTTCGGCCGCAGCGTCGCGGACCTCACCGTCGGTCAAGCGGCGATGCTCGCCGGTCTGGTTGCCGCGCCTTCGGATTACTCGCCGTACGTCAACCTGCAGCTGGCAAAAGAGCGGCAGTCGCACGTGCTCGATCGCATGGCCGACAGCGGGTATATCTCGCGCGATCAGGCGGACGAAGCGCGGAACGCGCCATTGGAACTCGTCGGCGAACGCCCACCGGGGCTGCAAGGTTTTCGCGAACCGTGGTTCACGACATACGTGGTTGCGCAGCTCGAGCATGAATTCGGCAAACAGGCGACCTACGAGGGCGGCCTGCAAGTGTACACGAGCGTCGATCCGCAGATGGAAAAACTGGCGCAAGAAGCGGTCGATTGGGGCATCAACCAAGGCAAGCTCGAGGGCATCGGCGCAAGTCAGGGCGCACTCGTTGCGCTACGCCCGTCGACCGGTGAGATCATGGCGATGATCGGCGGCACGCACTTCTCGCTCGACAATCAGTTCAACCGTGCGTGGCAAGCGAGGCGGCAGCCGGGCTCGTCGTTCAAGGTGTACACGTATACCGCAGCCATCGACAGCGGCATGCCGGCGAGCACGATTATCGACGACTCGCCCGTGAGTTATCCGATGGGTGACGGCACGACGTGGTCGCCGCAAAACGACGATCACAGCTTCATGGGGCCGATCTCGCTGCGCGTCGCGCTTGCGCAGAGCCGAAACGTCGTCGCAGTGAAACTGCTCGAGATGCTCGGCGTCGACCGCGTAATTCAATACGCGCATCGCATGGGCATCACCTCGCCGCTGGAGGCGAATCTCTCGCTCACGCTCGGAACCTCGGTAATCTCTCCGCTCGAACAGGCCAGCGGCTATTCCACAATTGCAAATCAGGGCGTTCACGTCGATCCCTCGCCGTTCCGCGTCATCAAAGACTCGCTCGGCAATACCGTGCTCGACGACCAATATCCCGAGGAGACGGAAGTCGTGAGCGCCGGCACCGCATACATCGTCACGTCGATGATGGAGGACGTCATCAATCACGGCACCGGCTATCCGAACGCGATCATCGGGCGTCCCGCTGCCGGTAAAACCGGAACGACGTCGGATTTTCGTGACGCGTGGTTCGTCGGCTTCACGCCGGATCTCGTAACCGCCGTTTGGATTGGCAACGACGACTACAAGCCGATGAACGAATCGTACGGCGGTGACATCCCCGCGCGCATTTGGGCGCGCTTCATGAAAGGCGCGTTGAAGAACGTCGCCAAGCACGACTTCGTCTTTCCGGGCGAGGAGGTGAAGAAGGTCGCGAGCTGCGGCGACGGATACGGCAAGTACGAATACTATCTCGACGGCACGGAACCCATTACGCCGTGCGGCACGCCGCAAGTCGCCAAACGCTACGGCGCCTTCGGGCAGCCCGTCGGAATGAGCAACGGATCCGCCAGCATGCCGCCCGCGCCGACGTATTCGCCCGAGCCGACTGCACCGCCGGTCACCACGACGCAGCCGCCCGATGCCATCGGTGACGGCGAGAATTACATTCCGCTGGATTCTCCCGCGCCGTCTCCGGCGCCCTCGCCTACTCCGTGACGTTCCAGGACTCGCTGTTTTCTGCGCGGGCGCAAACGCCCGCGCCGGCTGAGTCCGTTCAAGGCGTCAGCCGCGTCGTCGATTACATCAAGCGTATCATCTCGCAAAACAGGACGCTTGCAGGTTTGCGCGTTCGCGGTGAGGTTTCTGGATTTAGCGCAAAAAACGGCCGCCTCTATTTCGATCTGAAAGAGAACGCGGACGTCCTCAAGTGCGTGGTATGGGCGAGCGACGCGCAGAAATTGCCGCCGTTCAAAGACGGTGACGAAGTCATCTGCGGCGGCGATTACGGGACGTTCGCGCAACGCAGCCAGTATCAACTCTTCGTCAAAAGCGTAGAACTGACCGGAATCGGCGCACTATACGCACAGTTCGAGGCATTGCGAGAGACGTTTCGCAAGGAAGGCTTGTTCGAAACCGCACGCAAGCGGCCGATACCACCGTTTCCTCGGCGGATCGCAGTCGTATCGGCGCGCGGGAAGGGCGCGGAAGATTTCCTTACGACAATCGCCAAGCGGGCGCCGTTCATCGAGGTGCAGTTCGTCGAAACGCGCGTTCAAGGCGACGGCGCGCAGATGGATATCGCCGAGGCGATTGACAAAGCTTCCAGGCTCGACGTCGACGTTATCGTGCTTACACGCGGCGGAGGCGGATACGAAGATCTCTTCCCCTTTAACTTAGAACCGGTCGTGCGCGCGATTGTTCGCGCCAAGCGCCCGGTGCTCTCAGCGGTCGGACACACGGGCGACGTTCACCTGAGCGACTACGTCGCCGACTTTGCATGCGAAACGCCGTCGAACGCAGCCCAATATTTCGGTGAGATCGGCGACCGTTTTCTCCAGCGAGTGCAACGCGCGCAGAGCCGCATCGAGCATGGAGCGCGTGAAGTCGTGCGGTCGTGCGCGCAAACCTTTGACTGGGCAGACTCGAAGCTCGTTGCGGCCGCTCGCGATCTCGTCCAAATACGCGAACGCGCCCTGCACGCGTTCGAGCGGCGACTGAACGCGCAAGCGCCGCATGCCACGCTTCGCGAGCGTGCCGTGCGAATCACACACCTGCGTTCACGGTTGGAAGCGCTCTCGCAATACTACGCATCTCCGCGTCGTGAGGCCGTCAAACGAGCGAGCGAGCATTTGGAGCGGCTCGCCGCGACGGCACTTCGTCCGCATCGCGAACGTTTGTCGCATCTGGATACCCGGTTGGGTGGACTGGATCCGCACATACTCCTCGCGCGCGGCTATGCAATCGTTACGCTCGACGGGCGCGCGGTGCGCGATGCAGCGGCGGTTCCCGAGGGCGCGCTCATAGAGGCGCAATTGCAGCGCGGAAAGCTGCTTGCGCGCGTCGAGCAAAAGGAATCCGCTGCAGACTAGGCCGTCGTCATTCCTTGCGTTTGTGAATGATGAACTGGTTGTCTTCCGGGTCTTTCCCGAACGCCATATGGCAGGTCGGAAAATCGCCGTAAAGATCCTCGCCGTGCGGAATCAGTCCGCCGAGTTCCTGCAGATGCCGCGCGGCTTCCGCAACGTCGTCGACGCGAAACATCGCGCTTCCGTTGCGCGACTCGACTCTGCCCTCGTGTTTGTAGAGCCCGAACGAGGAACCGTCGTC
>DATGJX010000140.1:0-5034 GCA_035294905.1 Vulcanimicrobiaceae bacterium
CCCATGATCGACGAAGATGCACGTCAGCTGCTCGCCGATGGCGCGAGAAACCAATGTAGCCGCAACGGCCGAATCGACGCCGCCGGACAGCGCGCAGATCACCTTGTCGCTGCCGACTTTGGCGCGGATTTCCGCTACTGCGCGGTCGACGAACGATTCCATGTGCCAGTCGGACGTGATGCCGGCAATCCTGTGCAGGAAATTGTTGATGATCTGCTTGCCGAACTCCGTGTGCACGACTTCAGGATGGAACTGCACGCCGTAGATCTTTCGCTCGTCGTTGGCCATTGCCGCGACGGCGCAGCGAGCCGTTGAGCCGGCCTTTTTGAACCCTTCCGGCATGCGGACGACGGAATCGCCGTGCGACATCCACACGCGCGATTCGGTGGAAACGCCCTCAAAGAGCGGCGTTTCGGGATGCACGACGAGCAGCGTGGCGGGCCCGTATTCCGCGTGATCCAGCTTCACCAGTTCGGCCCCGCACTCGCGCGCAACGAGTTGCATGCCGTAGCAGATGCCGAGAACCGGCACGCCGCTGCGGATAATCTCGGGGTCCATCCGGGGCGCGTCGGCGACAAGCGTGCTTTCCGGGCCGCCGCTCAAGATGATCGCTGCAGGCTTTCTGGGCGCGAGCGCGCTCCACGGCGTATCGTACGGGACGATTTCGCAGTACACGTTGAGTTCGCGCGTTCGCCGCGCGATCAATTGACTGTACTGCGCGCCGAAATCGAGGATGAAAACCGTCGCCGGCTGCGTGGCGGCCGCGCCGGGAGCGTCCAGGGTGTCGGGAAGGGCCATCGCTCACCCTTTCGGCCCCGTGGCGCCAGGGAACCTACTTTTTGTCTCTTACGTCGTATTAAGCGTTTACGGCCGAGCTGGTCCGCAGCGCCGCCGCAATGACGTCCTCGTAGTCCGGCTCTTGCCCGATTTCAGGCACGATCTGGCGGTATTTGATCGTCTTGTCTTTTCCGACGATGAAGATCGAACGCGCGAGCAGACCGAGTTCCTTCACGAGCACGCCGTAGGCAGGGCCGAAGGTGTGGTCGCGATAGTCGGAGAGCATGCGCAGCTTCACGTCGCCCTGGTCCTTTGCCCAGCGCGCTTGAGCGAACGGCAGGTCGCGGCTAACGACGAACGCGGTGACATCCGGCGGCAGCTCGCCGATGCGCGTATTGAACTTCTGCGATTCGAGCGAACACACTCCGGTGTCGAGCGACGGCACGACGATGAGCAGCGCATTTTTCTTTCCATGATCGGTGACGTCGTCGAGCGTTACGGTGCTCATGTCGGTTTCGATCACCGTGAAGTCGGGCGCCGCGTCTCCCACGTTTACCTCGGGACCTTCGAGCGTCACGGGCTGTCCTTTAAACGTTACGTTCATTTTCTGCCTCCAATCGCGCCTGTTCGCACTTCCGCGAGCATGCCATGGGGTTCAGGCGTTCGCCCGCCGGGTAAGGATGGTGCTACATCGGCATGACGCGTTTCGATCGAGCGATCGAACGCATCGACGGTGAAGCGGTTGCCGTGCGCATCCATCCGTTTCAGTTGGACCCCGATGCACCGGTTCCGGGCATTCCGGCGCTGCAACGTTACGCGCAAAAATTCGGATCCGAGGCGTCCAGCATTCTACGGCGCGTGCAAGATGAGGCCGCAAAAGACGGCTTGGAGCTGCGATTCGATCGCGCAATTACCGCAAATACGTTCGATGCGCACCGTGCGCTGCGATTCGCAGCGAGTGCCGGCAAAGAACGAGAGCTCGAGATGTCGCTCTACCGCGCGTACTTTACCGATGGCCTGGACGTCAGCGATCGCGCAGTGCTCGCGGATCGCGCCGCCGGCGTTGGGCTAGGTCGCGCCGAAGTTCTCGCCTATCTCGAAGGCGACGCGGGCAGCGACGAGTTGCGCGGGGAACTTCGCGAAGCTTTGGACGTTGGAATCAGCGGCGTACCGGCCTTCGCGTTCGAACAAAAGTACCTCGTTCCGGGGGCCGTGCCGACCGACACATTCGTTCAGATCTTCGAACGCTTTCGCGCCACCCGCTAGGGTGGGTCGATGCAGTACGCGAACGCGCGGGCATGGAATTTGAGGTTTGGCTCGCCCATGTTCCGGCGTGGATAGTCCTGTTATTATTCGCCATTGTGCCAGCGTCAGTCGTCGTGGGACTGCACGCGATCTTCCGGCGCTTCGTTACGCCGGACCAGCTCCTTCCACACCACGACGTCGCCGGATTCCTGGTCGGCATTGCGGGTGTGCTCTACGCCGTGGTCCTCGGATTTCTGGTCATAACCGTTTGGGTTTCGTTCGATTCGGCACAGGCGACTGCCGATCTCGAGGCGAGCGACGTTGCCGAGGTCTTCAATTTTGCGGGTGTGCTGCCTGAGCCGGCGCGCACGCACCTGCGGCGGGCGATGGCGGATTACGCGTTCGAAGTACGCGACCGTGAGTGGCCGATGCTCGTCTACGATCGTCAAGATATGAGAGCACGCGCGTTTTTTCGCTACGCGCTTCCCGACATCGCATCCGTTACCGCCGCGGTTCACCGTTCCGCAGGTTCGGCGGAAGGTGCGCTGGCCGTGGAGCAAAGCGCTCTATCGACGCTGCACGATCTAAGCGTTCATCGGCGGCAACGCCTGATCACGGCCAGTAGCGGCTTGCCTGAAGCCCTCTACGTGGCTCTATTCGTCGGGGCAGTCATCATCCTGGCGTTCGTTTTTCTTTTTGGCGTGGACAACAAGGCGCTGCAGTTCACGATGACGTTTCTGATTACGGCGATGGTCGGTCTACTCTTCGGAACGATTGTCTCCTTAGACCGCCCTTACAGCGGCCCAATTCGCGTGTCTCCGCATGCGTGGACGCTGGTGATTGAAAACAATAGACTCGAGGACTACCGAACCGCAGACGCGCGCTAAGGCACGCAAAGTGTAAACAGCGAGTGAATCGCAGCCGGGTCGTCTTTTTCTGCATTCGAAATCTCGGACGAAAGCGGGTGATTGCGATCGACGCCGAGTTTCAGAATCGCGCCGGCGCCGGTCTTGACGTCGTCCGCGTTGGCAATTTCCAGGTAGAGATCTTGGCTGTCTTTTATTGCGCTTTCGAGTTCTTGCGATCGCCACGGCGTGCTGTCGCGCAAGATATGAACCGTTCTGAAGAGATAGACCTTACCGGCCGGCCCTTGAACGACCCAAAGTGCGGGTGCCGCGCCTGCGGGCCGCGTTGCGCAAACGAAAAACATGGCCGCTACAAGCAGTGCCGCTGCAAAAACCCGATTCTTCACTGCGTGACTCTTCGCGAGCAAGCGAGCGATATCCGCCCGGCCTCCGGACTCAGGTCAAAACGTCTTCGAGCCGGTTCGCGTCGCGCGCGAAGACGATTTCCATGGCGATGCGTTCGCCGACCGAAACGTCGCGGCCCCAGCGATACGCAGAGTACGGTGTGTAGCGCGTGCCCGGGGAACCCGGGATGCGAAGCGAAACATCGTAGCACACGAATTCTTTCGGCGGCCCCGCGACGATGATGCATTGCAGCGCGAACGGCCCGATGACGCCCGGCGGATTCACTTCGCGCGCAACCTCTATGAAACGTTCGCCCATTTCGAACGCTTTCTCCAACGTCGATTCGGTGAGGGTCGCGGCGATATGCCCAGCTTCTTCCAAGCGCATCGGCACGTTACGCAAGCCTTCGAATGCCGCAGGCGGCACGTTGCGAAAACCCTCCAGGTTCGTTTGGCGGCGCGTATCCGTTCCACTGAGTTCGAGTTCGCCGAGAATCGGCGAGTAAAAGAAATTCAAGTTCACGGACGGCCCGAGCGCGTATTCCTCGATCACGGCGTTAGCAAGGCCTTCTTCCGTCAGCATGCCTTCGCGAATCAATCGGCTTGAAACGTCGCGGTATTCCTGCGGCGACGAGCACAGAAAAAATGCGCGCTCGAAACTGATCTTGGCATGCGGCGCTTTCACCATGACGAGCCGGTCGATGGCGTCGGGCGACTTGAATTGCAGCGGGTGCCGAATCCCGGCGCGCTGCATGAGCGCGTACTGGTTGTGCTCTTCGTCACGTTCCTCGGCGCGCAGAAGCCGGCGGTTGCCGAACATCGGCACCTTCATGCCGCGCTCGATTTGGTCGTAACTGAATTTTTGGTGCAGGTAGACTTCGAACGAGCGGTTTGCGAGAAAAATGACGTTGCGCTCGCGCAGCTTGCGCTGCACGTCGTCTTTGAGCAGATCGGGAAACGCCGCAAGTTCGAGCGTTTCATCGACGCAGCCGCGCGACGGATCGGCCCGGCGAGCATAGTAGCGCGTGTACGTTTTCTCGCGGCCTCCGGCGGTGACGACGAGGTTGCGAAGGCCTTGAGCGCGCGCGCCGTACGCGACTTCCAGCGCGGAATGGCTGCCGATGGAGCACAGGGTCAGCGCGGATCGGTCGTATCCCGCGAGCAAGTCGCTGCTGTTCACGGCCGCGAGGTTAGACACGCCGCAAAACGAATCTTTCAGGATGGAAGCTCCGGCAAAAGTTCGCACAATACTGCACAGCATCGCCGGGAAAGCCGAAGGGCAACAGGCCGCGCGGTTCGGCGAGGTCTATAACCCGGCTCGGGGCGAGGTCCAGGCTCGCGTCGCATTCGCGGACGCCCCCATGGTAGACCGTGCCGTCGGCGCCGCTTCCGCTGCGTTTCCCGCATGGAGTGCCACGCCGCTCGGAAAACGAGCCGAAGTTCTTTTCGCATTCCGCGCGCTGCTCAAAGAGCACGCCGTCCAGTTTGCAGAAATCGTCTCACGCGAGCACGGCAAGATCGTGAGCGATGCCGAGGGCGAGGTCACACGCGCTTTGGAGGTCGTCGACTTCGCGTGCTCGCTTACCCACCAGCTCAAAGGCGAGCTCAGCGAAAACGTCTCCACTTCCGTCGATACGTACTCGCTGCGGCAACCACTGGGCGTGTGTGCCGGAATCACGCCGTTCAATTTTCCGATGATGGTCCCCGCTTGGATGTTCGCGATCGCGATCGCTTGCGGAAACTCGTTCATTCTCAAACCCTCG
>DATGJX010000141.1:0-13244 GCA_035294905.1 Vulcanimicrobiaceae bacterium
CTGGCAACGCTCGAACGCGTGCCGGGACGTATGGATCACGTGAGCGGCAACGGCGTCGACGTCATCGTCGATTACGCGCACACGCCGGATGCGCTCGAAAACTTGCTTCGCGCGCTGCGTGAAGCGGCGCGCGGGCGGCTCATCGTGGTATTCGGGTGCGGCGGCGATCGCGATCGCGGCAAGCGGCCGCAGATGGGTGCGATCACGGCTCGCTATGCCGATTTCACCTACGTCACGTCCGACAATCCGCGCACGGAAAATCCGCAGGCAATCATCGACGAGATTCTTCCCGGTGTCGGCACGGCGCCGCACGAGACACACGTGGACCGGCGCGCGGCAATTGAAGCGGCGCTCGCAAACGCGCGCCCCGGCGACGTCGTTGCGATTGCCGGCAAAGGCCACGAAACCTATCAGATCGTCGGCACGCACGTGCTGCAGTTCGACGACTTGGCGGTTGCGCGAGAAGCGCTTGCGCACCTCGAGGCAGCTCGCCGATGATGCTCACGCTCGAACGTGCAGCGGCCGCGACCAGTGCACGCGTGCGCGGCGCGCGCCGATTTCCCGCGAGCGTTCGCGTCATCACCGATACGCGCGCACTGCAGCCCGGCGACACGTTTCTTGCACTGCGCGGCGAGCATTTCGACGGGCACGCGTTCATCGGTGACGCGGTCCAAAAAGGCGCGGCCGCAGTCGTCGTCGACGATGCGGCAGCGGTGCCGGAAGACGTTCCCGCGCTCGTCGTCGCCGATACCAAGCGCGCGTACATGGATCTTGCAAACGCTGCGCGCTCGCTCTTCGCCGGGCGCGTCGTGGCGATTACGGGAAGTACCGGTAAGACGACGACCAAACATCTGCTCGCGCAGCTGCTCGCGGCGCACTATGGTACGGACCGCGTGCTTTCACCGCCGGCGAACGAAAACAACGAAATCGGCGTAAGCAAGTTGCTGCTCTCGAGTTCGCCGGACCAGGCGGTGATCGTCGTCGAAATGGGCGCGCGGCACCAAGGCGAGATTGCCGAACTCGTGCAGATTGCGCATCCGCACATCGGCGTGCTGACCAATATCGGGGAAGCGCACCTGGAAATCTTCGGATCGCACGAAGCGCTGGCTCGCACGAAGTGGGGGTTGTTTTCAGGCGGCGCGCAAGCAGTGTTGAATGCAAACGATGCGGAGTCGGCCAGGCGCGCGCCGTCACTTGCAAGTCCGCCGCTCTGGTTCGGCGCCGGAACACCGCGTCAGCCCGGGGTGTGGATCACGCCCGACGAACGTCTCGTTGTTTCGAACTCGCCTCAAACGCACGACGTGCGAGTCGACGTACGTCTGCCCGGAAGGCACAATCGGGAAAATCTGGCCGCGGCGGTTGCAGCCGCACTGCTGCTCGGCATGTCGATCGAAGAGCTGGCAGAGGCGATACCGGGACTTACTCTGCCCGCGGGACGTTACCAAGTGACGCAGCTTGGCGCAAACCTGCGCCTGATCTACGATGCATACAATGCGAACTTGAGCGGCATGATCGCAACGCTCGACGCCTTTGCGTGCGAACAGGCCGAGCGCCGCATCGCGGTGCTCTCGAGCATGGCCGAACTCGGCAGCGACGCGTGCGCAATGCACGAACGCGTAGGCGCGCACGCTGCGCGCTCCGGTGTCGATATATTACTCGTCGGAGGCGATTACGCGCAGTCGCTCGCGGACGGTGCACTCGCAGGCGGATTGAAGGAAGAAAGCATTGTCGCGTTCAGCGACAACCATAGCGCGGCGCAGTGGCTGCGCGAACACGCGAAAGCAGGCGACGCGGTTCTGCTCAAGGGTTCGCGAAAGTACAAGATGGAGGAGATTGCTGCGGAGTTGCGAGCGTGAAGAGCCTACGCATCGAGCGGCCGGAACTTCCGGCCGGAATCGTTGCAATTCCGGTACGCACGCCGCTCGTGCGTTCCGGCGACGATCTCATCGCCTTGATTGAACGTTCCGTACGCGGAATCGCGAAACCCGGCGACGTGCTGGCAATTTCGGAAACTGCCGTCGCCATCGCGCAAGGGCAAGCGGTTCCGGCCGAATACGTGCGTCCCTCGAAGGTTGCGTACGCCCTTTCGCGGCGCGCCGGCGCGCTTGCGACGGTGAGTCAGCCGGAGTCGCTGCAGATCGTCATCGATCAGGTCGGCGTCTCGAAGGTGCTGTATGCTTCGCTGATGCACGTCGTCGGGCGGTTCGTCGGGCGGCGCGGAATGTTCTACGAAATTCTCGGCGAGGCAATCACCGCAATCGACGGCTACACGGGCACGCTGCCGCCGTTCGAGCGTACGATCGTCTTCGCTCCTCAACATCCGGACGCGTTCGCGCAGTCCGTGTTCGAGCGCGCCGGCATCGCGTGCGCGGTCGTCGACGCCAACGACTTGGAAAAAGCGAAAGTATTGGGCGCTTCGAGCGGCGTGCTGCGTGCAAACGTCGAGCGCGCGCTGCTTTCGAATCCGCACGGCAACGGGGACGAGCAGACGCCGATCGTCGTCCTCAAATGGCGCGCATCGGGCGTGAATCCGCTCTTCGCGGAGGCGCAGGCATGAACTACGGCTACGAGCTGACGATCGTTGCCGCCGGCTTTTTGCTCGCCGCGATCGCCGGCGCTATCGTGCTTCCGCTGCTCGCGCGTTTGCAATTCCGTCAGCACGCGTACGAAGACGCGCCGCAGACCCATCAAAAGAAGACCGGCACGCCGACGATGGGCGGCATCGTTTTCATCGTCGCGCTGCTGCCGACGCTCGTGTATCTGAACGACCCGGTGATGGTTGCGACGCTGCTGCTCGTGGCGATTTGCGGCATCATCGGTCTTGCCGATGATTTCACCGCGATCCGGCGCGGAAAAAACGCCGGCCTTCGCGCACGCACGAAGCTTTTGGTTACCGCGCTCGTTGCGGTGATCTATTTGTGGTTCATCTCGAGCAGCACGACGGTTCCCGTCGACGTGATTTTCAACATGCGCGGCTTTGTGCTTGCGGTGCCTCATTGGCTTTGGCTCATTCTGGGAATCTTCGCAATCACGGGAACGATTCACGCCGTGAACCTCACCGACGGACTCGACGGTTTGGTGTCGGGCACGATGGTCCCGCCGCTGGTGGTTTTCGCGGCGCTCGCATGGCGCGACGGCAATCACGCTGCAAACGTCGCGGCGCTTCTGGGCGTGGGCGCGTGCTTCGGATTTCTCGTCTACAATCGCCACCCGGCGCGCATGTTCATGGGCGATACCGGGTCGCTCGCACTCGGCGCGCTGCTTGCGGCAGTTGCAATTCTCACGGGCGAGATGCTGCTGCTCATCGTGATCGGCGGCGTCTTCGTCGCCGAGGCGCTCTCGGTGATCATTCAGGTCACCTACTTCAAACGCACGGGCGGCAAACGGATCTTCCGGATGAGCCCGCTGCATCACCACTTCGAACTGAGCGGCTGGCCGGAAACCACCGTAACCACACGTTTTTGGCTCGTCTCAGTCGTTCTCTCAGGATTAGGGTTAGCTATCGTAAGATGAAGCAGTCAGTAATGCGGCGCCCTCGGGGAGGGTCAATAGCGGCAAAACGTTTAGGCGCCATGAGTTTTGGGGGTGCCACCCTTCGACGCCGCTCAGGACAGGCTCCGTTGGGGGCGCGGAGCCTAGGGCGGAGTGCCTTTAAACGATGATTTCGATACCGAGTTTCAATAGCGGTGAAACGATTCTGGTGATCGGGTTGGGCCGCAGCGGTGTTGCAAGTACGGAAGTGCTGCGCGGACGCGGCGCGTCCGTGTACGTAACCGACGAGAAGCCGCGCGAAGAACTTGACGAGCCGATCGCGCAGATTGAAGCGCTCGGCGCGCAGTTCGTCCCGCCCGACCACCTCGCGCCTCTGGTCGAATCGCTGACAGGCGCGGTGGTTTCACCGGGAGTGCCGCTCAACGGCGAACTCGTGCGGCGCGTGCAGGACGCCAGCGTCGCCGTTTTCAGCGAGATTGAAGTTGCGTATCGCCTGTGCAAAGCGCCGATCGTCGCGGTGACGGGCACGAAGGGCAAGTCGACCACGACCTCGCTCATCGGACATCTTTTCCGATCGTCCGGTGAAACGGTGCACGTCGGGGGAAACATCGGCAATCCGCTCATTCGCGAAGTGCTCGACGCCAAACCGCAGGACTGGGTGATTGCCGAAGTCTCGTCGTTTCAGCTCGAATCGATCCGGTCGTTCCGGCCGCGCATCTCGGTCATCTTGAACATTTCCGCGGATCATCTCGACCGCTATTATTCGATGGACGAATATGCCGAGGCGAAGTATCGAATCTTTGCCAATCAAAACGAGCAGGATTTCTTCGTCGGCAACTTGGACGACGAACGCGTGCGCGAGCTGCATTGGCATGCGGGCGCGACGCGCGTGCACGCCCGTCAGCTCTGGTTCACGCTCGGGGAGCACCACGAGCATGCGACGATGTTCCTGCACGGCGACGCGATCGTGTTCGCGCCGCTCCACGGCGATCCGCGGCCGATCGAAATCGTGCGGCTCGACCAAATCCCGCTCGCGGGCCGTCATAACGTGCAAAACGTGATGGCCGCTCTGCTTGCGGCGCTGGCGGCAGGACTCGATCCCCAGTCGCTGCGTGACGCTGTACACTCGTTCCGTGCGATGGCGCATCGCTTGCAGCCGGTCGCGGAGCAAGGCGGCGTACTCTTCATCGACGATTCCAAAGCGACGAATCCCGGTTCGGTCATCGCGGCACTGCAGGCGTACGATCGTCCCATTATCTTGATCGCGGGCGGCAAGTCGAAAAATACCGACTTTACCGAACTTGGCCGCGTCATCGATCAGCGCGCAAAGGCGCTCATCGCGATCGGCGAGGCGGCCGGCGACATTGCCGCGCACGTGAAGCGCACACCCATCGAGCGTGCGCAATCGATGGACGATGCGGTTTCGCGCGCGCACGCTCTTGCGAAGCCCGGCGACGTCGTGCTGCTCTCGCCCGCATGCGCGTCATTCGATATGTTCAAATCGGCGGAGGATCGCGGCGAGCGATTCGGCGCTGCGGTGCACGCGCTCTCGGAGCCGGCCCCCCTGTGAAAGCTGCGGTCGGAACGAAGCGTCTGTCTACCCCGGCGCGCGCCGAAGCGCCGCGACCGTTCGTTTCGGCGCCGCCGGACACCCTGCTCTTCGCGGCGGTCGCCAGTCTGGTCGCCATCGGACTGGTGATGATCTTCAGCGCATCGAGTGCGCAGGCATATGCCGATCATCACGACACGGCGTACTACGTCAAGCGTCAAGCGGTCTACCTGCTCGTCGGTCTCGCACTCGCGTACGTTGCCTACCGCATCGACTACCGCAAGCTCAAAGCATTCGCTCCGTACGCGCTCGTGCTGTGCGTTATGGCGCTAGCCGCGGTGCTCGTGCCGCACGTCGGCGTTGCCGTCAACGGGGCTCGCCGTTGGGTCGGCGGCGGAATGGTGTCACTGCAACCGTCGGAGTTTGCCAAGCTCGGTTTGGTGGTGTATCTGGCCGCCGCACTTGCCACGCGCGGCGATCGCATCACCTCGCTTCAGCGCGGGCTGTTTCCGCTCTGCGTTGCCACGGTGATCGTTGCCGTGGCGATCTTGATGGAGCCCGACATGGGCACCGCGAGCCTCATCGTCTTCACCGCCTTCGCGATGTTCTTCGCCGCCGGCGCGCGCGTCGAGCATCTTGCGATGATCGTCATCGCAACGGCGCCGCCGGCAATTCTTGCCGTGCTTGCACGTCCTTATCAGCGAGCGCGCGTGCTGGCGTTCATCGATCCGTGGAAAGACCCGCAAAATACCGGTTTTCACATCGTGCAGTCGCTGCTCGCGCTCGGCAGCGGCGGCTTCATGGGCGTGGGTTTGGGAGAATCGCGCGCGAAGTTCTTCTATTTGCCGGAGCAGTACACCGACTTCATCTTCTCGGTGCTGGGCGAGGAACTCGGTGTGGTCGGCACCGTCGGCGTGATCGTGTTGTTCGTCGTGTTCGTTTATCGCGGGATTCGCGTCGCCATCGCCGCCCCCGACCGGTTCGGTTTCTTCCTTGCAATCGGCTGCACCGCGATGGTGGCGATTCAAGCCTTCGTGAACATCGGCGTGGTCACGTCGTCGTGGCCCGTCACCGGCGTGCCGCTGCCGTTCATCTCGTTCGGCGGCAGTTCGCTCATCGTGTCGCTCATCGCGGTCGCATTGATTATGAACGTTGGGCGGTTCCGGAAAGTCAATCTTCCGTAGATGCATAGCACGCAAGATGCTGCGCACGAACTTGCGAGCTTGGGCGAGGTTTGCACGCGGATGGGCTCACCGTTTTTCGGCGAGCTCTTGGCGCAAGCGGCGGCGGCCTGTGACGAAGATTCTGTTCTCGCCGGCTTGATCGAGCGTCACGCGCATCGTTCGCGCTTGGGCCTGCGTCTTGGCGGCGCCGCGCATTTCCGCGCGCTTCGCGGCCAGAATGCCGCGATGGCGGCGCATTATCCGTCGACCTGCGGCGACGGCGATGCGCGCGCGGCGTGGTCTGCGGTGCTTGCGGACGTGCATGCGAATTTCCACGTCTACGACGCGCTGCTCGCGCGAGAAGTGCAGACCAACGAGGTTGCTCGCGCGATGCCGGTTCTTGCCGCAATGCTCGCGCTCGCCGCCGACCGGCGCGTGCCGCTGCGCATTTTCGAAGTCGGTTCGAGCGCCGGGCTGGTGCTCAACTTCGATCGCTATTTCTACGCCGGCAACGGATGGACGTGGGGCGACCCGGCATCGCTGCTGCGCCTGAGCAACACTATGGCGTCGGGGTTACCGCTGCACTTGGATGCACCGCTCGACGTCATCGAACGGCGCGGGTGCGATCTGCACCCGCTCGATCCCGCGAACGCCGAAGACGCGGACACGCTGCTCTGTTTCATTTGGCCCGATCAGCGCGAGCGCTTTGCGCGGTTGCGCGCCGCAATCGAAATCGCGCGTAACCATCCCGTCGAGATAGCCAAGCGCGACGGCATTGCCGGGCGCTTGAGGCAGCGCGCCCGATTCCGGACGCCGTCACGGTGCTGCTGCACACGGTGATGATCGAGCATATGACGCTCGAGGCGCGAGAGGCGCTGCGCGCGTGCATCGATACGCACGCGCAAGCGGCAACGCCGTCCGCGCCGTTTGCCTGGGTTCGCATGGAAATCATCGAGCGCAGCTACGAAACACGCGTGACGCACTGGCCCGGCGGTGAAGAAACGCTCGTCGCGCTCTCGGACGGCCACGCCCAGAATATTCGGTGGTATTGCGGCGCCCACGGGGAAGGCTCATGTTAGCAGCAAGTGGAGGCGCCATGAAATCGTGGGGGCCCCATCTTTGATGGGGGGCGCGCAGGCTATGCCGGAGCGCCTTTTCAACCCGTGAACATATTGTTTGCGGGTGGTGGGACGGGCGGACATCTTTATCCGGCTATCGCGCTCGCGGATGCGCTGCGCGATCGCGCGAACATCTGCTTTATCGGTACCGCGGATCGCTTGGAAGCAACGATCGTTCCGGATGCGGGCTACCGCCTCGTCACGATTGCAAGCCGGCCGCTGAGGCGCAGCGTTTCACTCGCAACGCTGCAGACCGCCGCGGTGAACACCGTCGGCATCGTGCAAGCGCTGCGCGCGCTGCGCGCGTTCATGCCGGACATCGTGATCGCGACCGGAGGTTACGTCTGCTTTCCGGTGATGATCGCCGCGAAGCTGCTGCGGAGCATCGGACTTCTGCGCGCGCGCCTTGCGCTCGTCGAACCGAACGCGCAGCCCGGTCTGACGAACCGTCTGCTGGCGCCGTTCGTCGATGAAGTTTGGGGCGCGTTCGCGCAAAGCGATCCGCGCTTCGGCGGCAAGTACGTGCACACCGGCGTTCCGGTGCGCGGCTCGCTATTTCATCCTCACAACCGTATTGAGGCTGCGCGCCGTTTAGGCTTGGACCCGAATCGAAAAACGATTGTGGCGATCGGCGGCAGCCAAGGTGCTCGTTCGATCAATGAAACCGTTGCCGCATTGGTCACGCGCCGCGCGCTTCCGCCCGAGTGGCAGATTCTGCACGTGAGCGGTGAGCGCGACTATGCGTACATGCAGGCTGAAGAACGCGCACCCTTCGGCGACAACCGCGTCGTGCTCGTGCCATACGTGCGCGACATGGCCGACGCCTATGCGCTCGCGGAGCTGGTTATCGCGCGCGCGGGCGCATCGACGCTCGGAGAACTCGCAGCGCTTGGCTTGCCGAGCGTCCTGGTGCCGTATCCGTTCGCAGCGGAGGATCATCAGACGGCGAACGCGCGGGCGTTTGAAAGCGCCGGCGCCGCAGTATTGATTGCCGATCGCGATCTCGATGCAGACAGGGTGTGGTGGTCGCTGCGCGAGGTTATGGAGCCCGCGCGCCTGCAGCGCATGCGCGAAGCGGCACGCTCGCTCGCTGTGCGCGATCCGGTTGCGACCATTCTCGCACGGATAGACGTGCTCGCATCGCGAAAGACTGCCGCGGCATGACCACGACAGGAACGCTGCACTTCGTCGGTATCGGCGGCATCGGCATGAGCGCGATTGCGCGCGTGCTGCTTGCTCGCGGCGAATCGATCACCGGCTCGGACGTGAGCGACTCGCCGCTGCTCGAAGAGCTGCGCAAGCTCGGTGCGGTGGTGTCGATCGGCCACGACACGAAGAACGTGAACGGCGCCCGCGCGATCGTCGTCAGTTCCGCCATCGGCTCCGAGAATCCGGAGTATCGCCATGCCGTCGAGACCGGCATACCTATCGTGCGACGCGGCGAGATGCTGCGCCGCATCATGGAAGGGCGCCAAGGCATCGCGATCTGCGGCACGCACGGAAAGACGACGACGACGGCGATGACGGCCGCCATTCTGCGCGGCAGCGGCGTCGACGCGAGTCTCGTGCTCGGCGGCATCGACGTGAACACCGGCACGAACGCGCACGATGGCGCCGCACCGTGGTTCGTGACCGAAGCCGACGAATCCGACGGTTCCTTTTCACTGCTCGAACCGGTGATCGCAGTGGTCACGAACATCGAGAACGATCACCTTTGTTCCGATGCGGAGCTGCCGAAGCTCATCGCAGCGTTCGATCAATTCCTTGGGCGTTTGCCGGAGCATGGAACCGCAATCGCGGGCATCGACAACCCGCAAAGCCGTTCGATCGCCGGATCGCAGCGCCGCGCGCGAACGATGACATTCGGCATCGCGGAAGATGCGGACGTGCGCGCCGCCAACATTCGTTTCGCAAATCTGGGATCGCAATTCGACGTCATCGGCGGCGGCGTATGTTTGGGAAACGTGCAGCTGCACGTGCCCGGCGCGATCAACGTAGAGAATGCGCTCGCCGCAATTGCAGTCGCGCGCTCCGTCGAGCTGCCGTTCGTGCGCATCGCCGCCGCGCTCGCGGAATTTCGCGGCGTACGCCGCCGTTTCGAGATTCTCGCGAAGACGCCGCGGATGATCGTCGTCGATGATTACGCGCACCATCCGACTGCGGTGCGCGCGACGATTGCGGCTGCGCGCCAATATCACCGCGGACCGGTCGTGGTCGCATTTCAGCCGCATCGCTACACGCGCACCGCGTACTTGAGCGCCGAGTTTGCCGATGCGCTGCGCAGTGCGGATGCCGTGTATCTTGCACCGATCTACGCAGCCAGCGAGCTGCCCATCGACGGAATCAGCGAACGCACTATCGGCGATCCGCTCGAGGCGAGCGGCAAATCCGTACGTTACGTAAAATACGTGCACGATCTGCGCGCTGTGCTGCGGCAAGACGCACCGCCGAACGCGCTCGTGCTGATGCTGGGCGCCGGCAACATCAGCAAAGTGGCGAAAGACTTGGCGCGCGATCTAACCCATGCTTGACGACGCGGACCGCGCGCATCTGCTTGAAATTTGCGGCGGACGCGTCCATTTCGACGAACCGCTTGCGCCTTACACGTCATGGAAAATCGGCGGTCCCGGGGACGCGTGGATCACCGTCGAGAGTGAAGCGCAGCTCGCGCGGATAATGCGCTTTTGCGGCAGGCGGCGCGTGCCGTGGTTCGTCCTGGGCAGCGGCAGCAATCTGCTCGTGGGCGACGGCGGAATTCGCGGGCTCGTGCTGCGTCTTGCGGGCGAATTCGCAAACATTGTGGTGACCCATGACGATGCGAGGGTAGTCGTGCACGCGGGCGCATCCGCGGGCATGTCGCTGCTCACGGCCAAAGCGGCGTCGGCCGGCGCCGTCGGCATCGGATCGCTCGCGGGCATTCCGGGAAGCGTCGGCGGTTCGCTGCGCATGAACGCCGGAACCGACCGGGAGATGGGCGACTTCGTGCGCGACGTTTGGGTGCAGTCGCCCGCCAAACCCGATCCTCACGCCGTGACGGTCCACTATTACTATCGCCACACCACGCTGGCCCGCGATGCCGTCGTTTCGCGCGTGACGCTGCAGTTCGAACTGGGCGATCCGCGCACCGTTCGCGAGGAGATGCAGCACCGGCTCGTGCGGCGCAAGAACACGCAGCCGATTGCGCTGCCCAACGCGGGCTCGTGCTTTCGCAATCCCGATGGAGACAAAGCCGCGCGCCTCATCGAAGCCGCCGGAGCTAAGGGATGGCGGGAGGGCGGCGCGGAAGTGTCAACGCTGCATGCCAACTTCATCAACAACCTCGGCGGCGCGAGCGCAAAGGACGTTGCAACGCTGCTCGCACGCGTCCGCCGCAAGGTGCTCGAACAATTCGGGATCGAACTGCAACTCGAAGTCCACCTCGTCGGTGTTTTCATAGATGCCGGCTAGCAAAAAGCGCGTTGCGGTCGTCATGGGCGGCGCGAGCGCCGAGCGCGAGATTTCGATTCAAACCGGATCGGGCGTTATGCGCGCGCTGCATGAATTGGGTTATGAAGCGCAATCGCTCGACTATGACGGGCGCTTTCTCGATGCCATTCGCGATCTCAATCCCGACGTCGCATTCATCGCGCTGCACGGACAGGGCGGTGAAGACGGGCAGATTCAGGGCATCCTCGATTATCTCGGAATTCCATATACCGGCAGCGGCGTCGAGGCATGCGCCCTTGCGATGGACAAGCATCTCACGAAAAAGCTGTGCGCGGCCGAAGGTCTGCCGACCGCGGCGTGGGATTTGTTCGATCTTTCCGGCGGCACGTTGCCGCTGCTCCCCGGATCGCTCGACTTGCCGCTCGTCGTCAAACCGCGCTTCGAAGGAAGCGCGATCGGCGTGAACATCGTGCGCACGCACGAGCAGTGGACGCAGGCGATGATCGAAATGGCGCAGCGTTACGCGGAAATTCTGGCCGAAGAATTCATTCCCGGCCGCGAGTTCACGTGCGCGGTATTCGGTGAAGAGGCGTTGCCGATCGTCGAAATCGTGCCGAACCGCGACGAGTTTTACACGTACGAGGCCAAGTACGGCCCCGGCGGCAGCACGCACATCGTGCCGGCGCGCATCGACGACGATTTGGCCGCGCGCATGCACATGCTCGCGCTCTCCGTACACCGCCTGATAGGCCTTCGCGACTACTCGCGAACCGATTTCATCGTCAGCCGTGAAGGCCGACCGTACATCTTGGAAATCAACACGCTGCCCGGCCTCACACCAACGAGCATTTTCCCGGACGCGTGCGGTGCCATAGGAATCCCGTACGAAGCGCTGGTCGACCGGCTGATCGGCTACGCCCTGAGCCGAGGGGGCGAACGGGTCCTGGCCCGCTAATCCGTCACTGCGTTCGCGCATGCAACGTTGTGCATGCGGACGACGTTAGAAGTCCTAGAGGTTACGTCATGAAAGCGCCTTCACTCGTTGCTCGTGTGGGCCTTGCCGCATTCGCTTGTGCCGCTCTGGTGCTCGCGTTCTTCGGCATGCCGCATCCGGCGCCGGCCGCCGATCCGCAAACGCCGCCGTCGTATACGACGCTCACGCCCGTTCGGGTGCTGGGCTGGATTCGCCGCGTGTATCGCGAGCATCGTCCGCCGCCGACCTACGAAACGTACACGCTCGTGCGCAAAGAAGACACCAACTACGGCTACTCCGATCCGCTCGGAACGTACACCGTGCACTACTGGGTGCGCAACACCGACCGCGCGGCCCTCATGCGCAGGGTGTACCGCGACGACTACGACGGCGACATGACGTTCGACCGGCCCGCGCTCAATCAGCCGCGCGATCCTGGGCCGCCAACGGCGGATCTCTTTGAGCCGGCGCATCCGCAGCCTATCGACGTCGTCCCGACGCCTGAGCCGACGCTCGGACCGCTCAAGACGATCGGCGCGGTAGTGGTGATCGGCGAGTCCGATTACAACGTGTCGAAGCTCACGGTCGAAGGCAATGAGTTGGATTTGGTGCTGGTGCCGCGACGCGATCCGGAACGCAACGTGCTGCGCGAGATTTGGGTGGACAAAGACTCGTACGTGCTCAAGCGCGTGATCGCACACGACCGCATGTTCGTCGAGCAAGGTCACACGTATCCGATGAAGGTGACCTACACGCTCGGGTACCTGGACGGTTACGTCGTGATTACCCACATCGATGCGGTCGTGCTGCCGCGCCAGGAGCGCGTCGGCAACGAATATGAGGATATCGCGGATTTCGGCGACGAAACCGGCGATGCCGACTCGCTGACGATCGATTTCACCGACATCCAGTTCCCGCAATCGCTGCCGTCGTGGTACTTCGATCCGCACGACTATGGCTCGCATCTCGCGGACGCGCCCCTCTGAGAATCCAAGGAAGCTCTAGGCCAGGGGTTACCGGAAGGCGCGGGTAAGACTCGGGGCCGGAGGAACGCTACACTGTCTACCACGGGAATCGTTGTCGATCGCGGGCTCGAAGGCGTCGTCGTCGGGAGCACGCTCCTTAGTAATGTCGAGGGCAGAGAGGGGCGTCTAACCTATCGCGGTTATGACATCCACGACCTGGCCCCCAATGCGTGCTTCGAAGAAGTCGTGCATCTGCTGCTCTACGGCGCGCTGCCGACGGGCAAGCAGCTGGCAGCTTTGAAGACGGAATTGGCCGCGCATCGCATGATTCCGGAACCGCTCATCAACGCGATGGAGCGCGCTCCGAAAAACGCGTGGCCGATGGACGTGCTGCGCACCATCGTTTCCGGCCTCGCACTGTTCGTCGAAGTCGACCAGAAGGGTGCGCACGTTTCCGACGTTCACACTGCGATCGAACTCATCGCGAAGGTTCCGACGATTGTAGCCATGTGGGATCGCATCCGACGCGGTCTGGAGCCAATCGAGCCGCGCACCGAT